>JACSRL010000106.1 GCA_014879765.1 Anaerolinea sp.
GAGTACTACTTCAACAACGGCGGCCGCCAGATGCGCCTGCTGGGCGAATCGCTCCAGGTGCGCTGCCTGGAGCTGCTGGGCGACTATCGCCCCATCCCCCAGGACGGCTACCAGGGCGACTATCTGCGCTGGGTAGCGGCCGCGCTCTACGCCGAGCACGGCGCCGCGCTGGCCGACAAAGAGGTGGACTTCTTCCGCGTCAAGGCGGTGGACGCCATCTTCGCCAACATCCGCTGCACCCTGGACCGGCTGGGCATCCGCTTCGATGTCTACTACAACGAGCTGGACCTGTACGAGACGGGCCGGGTCAACGCGGCCGTGCAGGCGCTGGCCAGCAGCGGCTACGCCTACCAAAAAGACGGGGCCACCTGGCTGCGCGCCACCGACCTGGGGCTGAAGCAGGACCGGGTGATCATCAAATCCAGCGGCGAGCCCACCTACCGCATGCCCGACATCGCCTATCACATCCACAAGATCCAGCGCGGCTTCGACTATGTGGTGGACATCTTCGGCGCCGATCACCACGCCACCTGGCCCGACGTGCTGGCCGGCGTGCGCGCCCTGGGCTACGACACCGACGGCATCAAGGTCATCATCCATCAGTTCATCACCCTGGTGCGCGACGGCCAGGAGGTCAAGATGTCCACCCGCCGCGGCGAGTTCGTCACCATCGACGCGCTGCTGGCCGACATCACCACCGAAACCATCCCCGGCAAGGATGTCATGCGCTCGGTGCTGCTGAGCCGTTCGCCCGACAGCTCCATGACCTTCGACCTGGACCTGGCGGTCAAGCAAAGCGCCGACAACCCGGTTTTTTATGTCCAGTACGGCCATGCCCGCATCTGCTCAATCCTGCGCAAAGCGCCGGAAGAGGGCTTTGGCCCGGAGCTCTGGGCCGACGGCGACCTGGCGCTGCTGACGCATCCCGCCGAGCTGGCCTTGCTGCGCCGCATGGCAGCCCTGCCGGAGATCATCGCCGCGGCGGCCGAACAGTTGGCCCCCCATCAGCTCAACACCTACGCCGCCGACCTGGCCACCCACTTTCACGCCTTCTACCGCGATTGCCGCGTGCTTTCCAGCAATCCGGCCGACCGCGAGCTGAGCAAGGCGCGGCTGCGGCTGTGCGAGGCCGCACGCATCACCGTGGCCCGCGTGCTGACGCTGATGGGCATGAGCGCGCCGGAGCGGATGTAGATCGGGAGAGCAAAGAGATGTCCTTTCGCATTTTGATTGCCGACAAGCTCGACGAAGAGGGGCTGGCCCTGCTGCGCCCCCAGGCCGAGCTGGTGGAGATGCCCACCATCAGCGCCGAGGAGCTGGTGGATGTGATCGCCGGTTTTGACGCGCTGCTGGTGCGCAGCCGGCCCAAGGTGACGGCCAGCGCGCTGGCGGCCGGAGGGGCCGGCCGGCTCAAGGTCGTGGGCCGGGCTGGCGTGGGCGTGGACAACATCGACGTTCCCGCGGCCACCGCGGCCGGCGTGACGGTGGTCAACGCGCCCACCGGCAACACCGTGGCTGCGGCCGAACACAGCGTGGCCATGCTGCTGGCGCTGGCCCGCCACATCCCCCAGGCCCATGCCTCGGTGCAGGCCGGCGAATGGCAACGCAGCCGGTTCATGGGCACCGAACTGCGCGGCAAACGGCTGGGCCTGCTGGGGCTGGGGCGCATCGCCTCGCTGGTGGCCGAGCGCGCCCAGGCGCTGGCGATGGAGGTGGTCGCCCACGATCCCTACGTCGGCGCTGACTATGCCGCCAACCAGGGGGTGCAACTGCTGGGGCTCGATGAGCTGCTGGCCACAGCCGACTTCATCTCGATCCACGTGCCCAGCACCGAGCAGACGCGCGGCCTGTTCAACGCCGAACGGCTGGCGCGCTGCCAGCCAGGCGTGTTCATCGTCAACTGCGGCCGCGGCGATGTGATCGACGAAGCCGCGCTGCTGGAGGCGCTGCACAGCGGCCAGGTGGCCGGCGTGGCTCTGGACGTGTTCCCCCACGAGCCGCCGGCCAACAGCCCGCTGCTGGGCCATCCCCACACCGTGTTGACCCCGCACATCGCCGGCTCGACCCACGAGGCGCAGCGCCAGGTGGCCGTGGATGTGGCCGAACAGGTGCTGGATGTGCTGCACGGCCGGCTGGCCCGCTATGCCATCAACACCCCCATCATCGCGCCCAAGGACCTGGAGGCGCTGACCCCCTACATCGACCTGACCGAACGGCTGGGCCATTTCCTGACCCAGTTGGAGCCGGGCATCATGGATCGCCTGGAGCTGACCGTGCATGGCCCCATCGCCGAGCTGGATCTGACCTATCTGGAGGCGGCCGCGCTGAAGGGGCTGCTGGATGGCGTGGTGGCCGAGCGGGTCAATCTGGTCAACGCGCGCCTGATCGCCCGCCAGCGCGGCCTCTCTCTGTCGCTGCGCAGCGTGCGCCACCACTCCCAGCGCTACGAGAACATGCTCACCCTGGCGGTGGGCAACGGCAACCGGCAGCGCATGGTGCGCGGCGCGGTGCTGCAAGAGGAGCCGCACATCGTCTGCATCGACGATCTGTGGGTTGATTTCGTGGCCAGCGGCCATCTGCTGTTGACCTGGCACCACGACCGGCCCGGCATCGTCGGCCGCATCGGCGCCCTGCTGGGCCAGAACGACATCAACATCGCCTTCATGCACCTGGGACGCCGTTCGCCGCGCGGCGAGGCCATCATGGTGCTGGGGCTGGACGAAGTGATCCCCGAAAGCCTCTATCCCGATATCCTGGGCATGCCGCACAGCTACTTGGTCAAGGCCATCCACCTGTAAATCAAGGCTGTAACTGCTCAGCCAGTCGTTCAGAAACCGGGTTTTTCTCATGCGTCCATGGTTTTCGTCTGCGCAGCGGCCCTTCATGGCGCCATGATCTTGGTCTGCGAGACAAAAACCCGGTTTCTAATGCCAAGCCTGAG
>JACSRL010000649.1 GCA_014879765.1 Anaerolinea sp.
ATGAGCAACCAACGACGTATTCTGGGTGCGGCGCTGATCCTGGCGCTGCTCAGCGTCACCCTCTGGCTGCCCACCGGGCCGATGCAGCCGGCCGGCCAGGCCGACGTGCGCAGCGCGGCTGGCAGTGGTTCCCTGGCGCCAGTCCAGCAAGAGCCTGTGGACGAGACCTTCGTCAGCGAGGCTGTCACGCCGCAGCTCACCGGCCGGCTGGACGAGTTGCCGCTGGCCAACGAAGAGATCACCCTGGATCGGGAGATCAACCCGCGTCTGAACTTCGGTGCGGCGCTGAATATCGACTACAACCCCGACCTGCCCGCTGACCCGCTGCTGGCCGTGCAGGAAGCTGCGCCGGCCGCGGCGCCCGATGCCTTCGGTGTACCCCTGCTCAACTTCAACGGCCAGGGCTTCTCCGGCGTCAACCCCCCAGACACCGTGGGGGAGGTCGGTCCCAGCCACTACGTGCAGATGATCAACGGCGGCAGCGGGACGCGGGTGACCATCTACAACAAGGCCACCGGCGCCGTGACCACCGGGCCGGTGATCCTCGACAGCCTGGCCAGCAGCGGGGCCTGCCAGTCGGGCATGGGCGACCCCATCGTGCTCTACGACCGGCAGGCCGACCGCTGGCTGCTCAGCGAGTTTGCCGAGAGCGGCAACCATCTCTGCGTCTACATCTCCACCTCGTCCAACCCGGCGGGCAGCTACTACGCCTACGATTTCACCACGCCCAACTTCCCCGACTATCCCAAGTATGCGGTGTGGCGGGATGCCTACTACGTCTCCACCAACGAGGCGGGCGGCCCGGCCGCCTATGCCCTGGACCGCACGCGCATGCTCTCCGGGCTGTCGGCCACCTTCCAGCGGCGCACGGCGCCCAAGCTCAACGGCTTTGGCTTCCAGGCGCTGACGCCGGCCGATCTGGACGGCTTCACTGCGCCTCCCTCCGGTGCGCCGGGCCTCTTCATGCGGCACCGGGACACCGAGGTACACGGCCCCGGCGGCATGCCCAACAACGACCTGCTGGAAGTATGGGCCTTCACCGTCAACTGGAGCACGCCGGCCAGTTCCACCTTCAGCAAGATCGCCGACATCCAGGTGGCGGAGTTCGACTCGGCGCTGTGCGGCCTCTCCTCCTTCGAGTGTATCCAGCAGCCTGGCAGTGGCGTCCGGCTGGACCCGCTGCGCGAGGTGATCATGTGGCGGCTCTCCTACCGCAACTTCGGTGCGCGCCAGGTGCTGGTGGGCAACTTTTCGACCGATGTGGGTTCAGACCGGGCCGGGGTGCGCTGGTTCGAGCTGCGCAAGACCTCAGGCAACTGGTCGCTGTTCCAGGAGGGCACCTATGCGCCTGGCAACATCAGCCGGTGGATGGGCGGGATCGCCATGGACGGCGATGGCAACATCGCGCTGGGCTACAACGTGGGCAGCAGCAGCACCTATCCTGGGCTGCGCTACGTGGGGCGGCTGGCCAGCGACGGGGTGGGAACCATGCCGCGGGGAGAGTACACCGTGGTCAACGGTTCGGCGGCCAACGGCAGCAACCGCTATGGCGACTACTCGGCCATGAGCGTCGATCCGGTCGATGACTGCACCCTGTGGTTCACCGGCCAGTGGAACGACGCCAGCCAGTGGAAGACGCGCATCGCCAAGCTCAAATTCGAGCAGTGCGGCGCGGTTCAGCCGCCGCCCGGTGTTGCCAAAGCCTATCTGCCCATCATCCTGCGCTGGCCCGCACCCACCACCGGTTCGGTGGCAGGCTGGGTGCGCCGGGCCAGCAACAGTCAGCCGATCTCCGGCGCCCAGGTGTGCGTCTTGTCCAGCAACCAGTGCGCCACCACCAACGCGCAGGGGGTGTACACCATCGCCAACGTGGCCCCAGGCAATCAGACGGTGCGCGCATCGGCCAGCGGCTACAACAGCATGCAGCAGGCGGCCACGGTGGTTGCCGGCGCCACGGCCACGGCCAACTTCTCTTTGCAGGCGTCGGCCACGCCGCGCACCATCACGCAGTCGCAGTCGCAGAGCATCGTGCAGGACAACTCGGTGGCCTGTTCGAACAGCTCAGCTCAGCACACCGATAATGCCTATCTGCGCGCGTTCACCCTGACCGACTACGGCATCAGCGGCGCGTTTGCGGTCAGCGAGGTGCAGTTCGGCGTGGAACACGCCGGAGCGGGCAGCGGCGGCAGCCAGCCGCTGCGGGTGCGCCTCTATCGCAAGATCAACCCGGCCGGATCGCTGGACTACGGCAATCTGACCACCCTGGCCACCGCCAACGTCAACATCCCCGACCAGGCGCTGACGCGCTACACCGTGCCCATCGCCGGCACGGCGCCGGCCGGCTCGGTGCTGGTGGTGGAGATATTCACCCCCGACGGACAGGCGGCAGGCCACCGGTTCTTCATCGGCTCCAACTCGGCCGGCCAAACCATGCCAAGCTACCTGGCGGCGGCAGAGTGCGGCATCCCGCAGCCTGTCACCACCGGCAGCCTTGGCTTTCCTGACATGCACATCGTCATGAACGTGACCGGCATGACCAACGCGGCCGCGTCGGCCAGCGGCACAGACGCCGCGCCGGCCATCATCACGCTGTCGACAGAAGCGAACCCCGGCGTCTACCAGCTTCGTCCGCATCACGCTGGCCGGTAGCCGCCTCTGCCCCTGCCATGCTGAGGTGCGCCGAAGTATCCCCCCCTTGATGCATCCACATCCACCGCCCGCGGCCCCAAGCCGCGGGCGGTTGGAATCTATCTCGTCGCGTTAAGACAAAAAACCCTCCTTTCATCGTTAAAAAGATTGTGTGACTTGGTGTTTGGCGCGGCCATCGTGGCCTGAGCTGTTACGGAATACCAAAAAGGAGAACATCTTTTATGAGCAACCAACGACGTATTCTGGGTGCGGCGCTGATCCTGGCGCTGCTCAGCGTCACCCTCTGGCTG
>JACSRL010000070.1 GCA_014879765.1 Anaerolinea sp.
ACCCCCACGCCGCAGCCGACGGCCACCCCCACCGGCACGCCGGAACCGACAGCCACGGCCACGGTCGTCGCCCAGCCGCAGGCGTCTACCACCTCGGCCATCAACGTGCGCGGCGGGCCGGGCACCGTTTACCCCGTGATCGCCCAGTTGCAGCCCGGCCGGCCGGTGGACATCATCGGCCGCAACGCGGACCGGACCTGGTGGCAGGTGCTGCTGGGCAACGGCGACGAGGGCTGGGTGGCCGCGTCGGTGGTGGATGTGACCGGGCCGCTGGATGCGGTAGCCGTGGCGGCTACCATCCCACCCGCGCCCGTCCAGCCCACGGCGCAGCCGCAGCCGACGGCTGCGCCAGCCGCCCAGCCGACGCAGCCCCCGGCGGCGCAGCCCAGCGGCGGCTATGCACTGGTGGGCTTCCGTCTGCGGCCGGTTGGCTCTGATTCCCAGCGTTGCGACGGCGGCGATCACAATATCTTCGTCACCGTGGTGGATGCGGGGGGCGCGCCCATCAACGGCGTGCGGGTGCAGGAGATTTTCACCGGGGATGTCAAAGTCACCGGCGATCAGGGCAAAGGGCCGGGTCGCGTCGAATGGGACATCTACCGCGGCGGCGGCGGCGTGGTGCAGATCGTCGATGGCAACAACAATGCCATCAGCACCCAAACCCCCGGCATGAGCGCCGACTGGCCGCCCATCGACCTGATGTACGATGCGGGCTACTGCAACTGCAAGCCCCATCCCGACAAGGAAAGTTGCCGCGCCGACCTGGAGAGCAAGAATTATTTCTTTGCCGTCGGCCACTACGTCTACGAAGTGACTTTCCAACGCCAGTAATCTATCTGCTCACAACAACACACAAAGGAGATGCCTGTGACATCTCAAACAATCAATCGAACGCCACTCTTCGAGGGGCTTGGGCCTTCCCAACAGGCGCTGCTGGAAGAACGTCTGCAGCCGGTGCAGTTTGCGCCGGGTGAGGCGCTGTTCCAGGCCGGCCAGCCGGCAGCCCGCATGTTCCTGATCGAGAGCGGCCGGGTGCGGCTGGTCACCGAGCGCGGCCAGGTTTTGGCCACCCTCGGCGCCGGCAGCACCCTGGGCGACCAGGACCTCTTGTCCGGCAGCGCCTACACCACCGGCGCCGAGGCCGTCGGCCCGGTCAGCGCCCAGGCGCTGGCCGCCAGCGACCTGGAGCGGCTGGTGCAGCGCGATTCCAGCCTGGGCATCGCCCTGAGCCGGGCAGCCGGCGCACCGGTGGCCGCGTTGAGCGCCTATCTGCTGCGCCGCGTGCAGGCCGTGCCTGGCTGGCGCAGCGCCAGCCGCGCCGCGCTGCTGGCTGCCGCCGAACAACTGACTGTCAGCGACGTGGCCGCCGGCCGCCGCTTCTACGCCGCGGGCGATCCACCGGCCGGCCTGCACATCGTCGAGCAGGGCCAGGTGCGTCTGGTCGATCCCACCGGCGCCGATGGGGACATCACCCTGGGCGCGGGCGCGGTCTTCGGCGATCTGCAACTGCTGACCGGCAAGCCCCACACCCGCAGCGCCGAGGCGGTCGGCGACGCGACGACCTGGACGCTGAGCGCGGCCGCCTTTGCCGACGTGACCCGGCGCTACCCGGAGCTGAGCAACGCGCTCAGCCGCGAGGTGCGCGCCACGTTGAGCCCGGCCGATCAAAAGCTGGCGGCCGAGCGCCTGCGCCAACTGCCCACCTTCGGCCGCTGGCCCGACGATGCGCTGGCCGATGTCACCGCGGCCATGCTCTTGCAGCATGTGCCCGCCCGTGAGCTGGTCTATCGCAAGGGCGATCCGGGCGAGGGCATCTTCCTGATCGAAAGCGGCCAGGTGGAGCTGCGCGGCGACGGCGAGCCGCTGGCCCGGCTGACCGCAGGCAACGACTTCGGCGAGATGGCGCTGGTCACCGGCCGGCCCCGCTCCTCCGACGCCGTGGCCATCACCGACGCCAACCTGTGGGTGCTCTTCCGCAGCGACTTCGAGCGGGTGCTGGCCCGCCACCCGGCCGTGCAGGCTGCGGTCACCGAGACGGTGGCGCAGAAGCTGGCCACGGCCGACGAGGGCTTCTTCGACCGGCATCTGCGCCAGATCTCCCTGCTGGCCGGCCTTTCCCGGCCGCAGTTGGAGGCAGTGCGCCGGCGGCTGATGGCCGCCCGCTACCGCGCCGGCGAGGTGGTCTTTGTCCAGGACGCTGACCCGGACGGGCTCTATCTGATCGAGCGCGGCCAGGTGCAGATCGAAAAGGCCGGTCCCCAGGAGGTTTCCCTGGTGGCCGTGCTGGGCGACGGCGATGTCTTCGGCGAGGGCGCGCTGCTGCTGGAGGGCCCGCGCAGCTCCACCGCGCGCGCCGTGACCGATCTGGACGCCTGGGTGCTGCGCCGCGAAGACTTCGAAGACCTGATGCTGCAATATCCCGTGCTGGCGCTCAACCTGAGCCGGGTGCTGGAGGAGCGGCTGCGTTCCACCACCGCCCAGGTTCGGCCGACGCCGATCCGGGCCGCGGCAGTTCCCGTGGCCGCAACCGCGGCCGCGGCCGCCTATCCGGCCCAGCGGAGCCGCACGGCTGCGCCGGCCGCCGCATCGGCGGCGCCGGCGGCCTCTGGCGGGCTGCGCGGTGCGCTGGGCAACGCGGTGCGCTGGTTCGAGAACGCCAGCACCGGCACCAAGGTGCTGGTGATCGTGGTGGCCGCGCTGCTGATCTACCTGTGCGGCGTGGTGCTGCCCTACAATCTGCTGATCAAGCCGGTGGCCGCGGCCGAGGCTCAGGTCAATGCGCTGGTGATGCAGGATTCGCTGCCGGCGCGCGGCGGCGTTGAGGCGATCACGCCGGAGCCGCAGCCGGAGTTCGCCAGCCGCGGCATCGGCCTGGCCATGGCCGACTCCGAGTTCGCGCCCACGCCCACCTACACCCCCTGGCCCAC
>JACSRL010000730.1 GCA_014879765.1 Anaerolinea sp.
AGATGTGTATAAGAGACAGGGCAGACGCCGCTCTACGAAGACGAGCGCATCACCGTCTATGCGGTGCCGGAGCCGGCGCAGCGCGGCCCCTTCCTGGTGCTGGGAACGGACTGGCCGCCGCGTCAGAGCGACGCCGCAGGCCAGGTCTGGCGCACGCTGCCAGCCGGCGAGCGGGCCGGGCTGGAGATCGTCGATCCTGACGGCGGGCCGCTGCGACTGGCCGTCGAGGCGGCCGCGTCGGACGGTGGTGCGCTGCGGCTGCTGGACGATGCCGGGCGGGAGCTGGCCGCGTGGCTGCTGACCCCGGAGCGGGCCGCGCTGAGCAGCGACCTGGCGTCCCTGCCCGCTTCTGTGCATCTGGAATACCAGGGCTCGGCCGGCGCCGCGGCGGTGATCTATCGCCTGGCGCTGGAATAAGTCACACCATGCGAGGCGCGAATCTGTGGCAAATCAGCCATCTTGTGTTATAATCGCTTCCTCGTCATGGTGTTCTCTCCTTTCGGGTGACAGTGGCGTCGCTAACCTCATTGTTGCCTGGGGGAGGACACCTGACGAGGATTGGGAATGGTCAATTGTCAATTGTGAATGGTCAATGGTCAATGGGGGAATGGTGAATGGGTGAATGGGTGAATGGTGAATGGGTGAATGGGTGAATGGGTGAATGGGCAGCGGGTGGTTGGGTTTTGTTGCTTAGTCTGGCCACAGGGTTCCTAGCGGCGGCTGGCCTGTGCTGGAGGCGATCACTACGCTGCCGCCTGAAGTCGGTTGATAGAGAGCCAGCCAGGGCGCGGCCTGATAGCTGATGGCCAGGCTGGCAAAGAGCCACAGCGGCAGCTTGCCGCTCAATACCACACCAACGCCATCGGGCACAGGAGGCGCAGTCATTTGTTCAAGCTCGTCATAGTCGATGTAGTGGTCGACGAAGTCGATGGTCAGGCGAAACACGCCGGCAGACCGATCGACGTGATAGCGCACCTGACTGCCGCCGGGCGCCTCGTCCAGGCGCAGCGGCCGGGCCTGCACCCACCCCAAACGCGTGTCGAAGCTGAAAAAAGGCGCGGGATGCGCCAGCCTGGCCAGGGTCGCAATGACCCACGTCACGCCGCGGCCATAGACGGCCAAGGGCGTGGCGGCCGGCAGATAGTCGACCAGCGCGGGCAGATGCTCAGGCTGCCAGATGGGCTGCTCCCCCTGCAACGGCACGCCCAGGGTGCGGGCCAGCCGGTCCAGATCGACCACCAGCTCGATTTCGGCCGGCGCGGCGGCCAGATGGCGGCTGCGCAGGGCCTCGCGGTCGGGAAAGAGCGCGGCCAATCGATCCACCAGCGCATCGAAGGCCGGCCCCGAGGCTGTGCTGCGCCGCTCCAGCCCGGCCAGCGTTCCCCTGACGATAGGATCCGACGCGGTCAATCGGTTCTCGCCCCGCAGATCGGAGCTCAGCTCCGCCACCACGGGCACGCCATGGCGATCGACCAGTTCCCGCCACCAGGCGCGGGTCTCGTGGTCGGGTGTCAGCAGGATCGCATGGGTGCAGCGGCCCAGGAGCGCAGCTTGCTCCGGCGTGGGCCGGCCCCCCACGTCTACCAGCAGGGGCAGGTGCCGCCGGTCGATGTCGGCAGCGATGCGTTCGACCCACTCCTGCGTCCACTGGCCTTTGATGCGGATCTCCCGCACCAGTTCCGGCGGCGCCTCGTTGCTCCAGTCCCCCTCGCCGTCGGGGCAGGCGCGCAGCGCGTAGTGCGCCACCCCGCGGCCGCGCAGCGCCTGGCTGAGGCTGTAGATCAGCACCGATTTGCCGCTGTGAGGCGGCCCACCCACCAACACGGCCAGCAAGGGGCCGCTCCAACTGTCGTTCATGCCTGAACACACTCCTTCGACGTTGATTGTCACCCTGGGCGGCCAGCCACAGGTGCTGACCTTTGCCCTGGACGAGCTGCTGGCGCGCGGCGAATGGATCGACGAGGTGGCCGCGGTCCACGCCGCGCCTGAGACGCCGGCCATGCAGCAGTCGCTGGCCGCGCTGGCCGGCGCCTTCGCCGGCGAACGCTACGCCGGCCAGCCCTGCCGCCTGCGCTCGGTGACGCTGCACGATGGCGCGGCCGGCCTGGAGGAGATCACCGACGAGGCCGCGGCCGAGGCCACCTGGCAGACGCTGCACGGCCTGCTGGGCCAGCTAAAGACCGCAGGCCGGCGGCTGCACCTGGTGGTGACGGGCGGGCCGCGGCTGATCGGGCTGATGGCCATGTCGGCCGCGACGCTGTTGTTCGACCACCAGGATCGGCTGTGGCACCTGTACACCCCGCGCGTCGTGCGCGAGGCGGCGCGCGGGGGCGCGATCCTGCACGCGGGGCCGGCCGACGGGGTGCGGCTGATCCAGGTGCCCATGGCGCCGTGGGGCGCCTATTTTCCGGCGCTGCGGCTGCTGGCCACGGCCACATCGACGCAGGTGCTGGCGGCCCAGGCGCGCTGGATGGACGAGGATGAGCAGGCCCGCTGCCAGGCGGTGGAAGCGCAGTTGACCGATCGGCAGCGGGAGGTGCTGCGCGCCTTCGCCGCCGGGCTGAACCCGCAGGAAGTGGCTGAGCGGCTGAGCATCACCTTGAAGACAGTGAACAGCCACAAGAGCGCCATCCTGGACGAGTGCCGGGTGGCCTGGAGCACGCCGGAGAGCGAGCGGCTGACCTATCACGACCTGCGCCAGCGTTTCGAGCGCTACTACAATCGTGCGATCTGAGTATACTACAACCAGCCGGGATCGGCATCAGAGAAAACGCCCGGCGAAGTCAGCCGATTGACCGAAGACAAGACCGGCCCATGATGTTACAATCGAAACAACCCCACCCCGCACCCGGCTCAGGGGGGGAAGCATCCCGCGAGGGGTGTGGCTGGGTGTGGGGT
>JACSRL010000437.1 GCA_014879765.1 Anaerolinea sp.
CCCCTACCCCTGCCTACACGGGCGCAAGCGAACAGGTGCAGGGAGAGAGACGGGCCAGGGGCAGGGGGGGTAGGTTCACTTTCGACCTACCCCCATACCATTACCCTCCCTCGGACAAATGTGATCGCAGCGGCGGACGTTCGGGGAACTTCAGCGGGATATGATCTAGGTTATTGCAGTCTGACCGTTGTCATAGTATGCTACTTGCGACTCATCTTGCGGCTTCACTACATCGCACCGAGGGTAAGGTCATGACTTCTACATACCTCGGCTTCGAACTGGAGATCGGCATCGGGCAGGGGTAAGAATACCCTTTGGCTGTGCTACGCTCGCCGGCCGGTGAGACGAGGGCGACCCTGCATTTCCCCTTTGACAAGCAACAATTAGAAACTCGCTTGGAGGGTCTGGCGGAAGGCCTTGCCGTCCAGGACTTCGGAAAGGCTTTGTTCGACGCACTGATCTCTGGCGAGGCTCGAAGCCTGTATGACGTAAGCCTGGCTAAAGCCGCAGAAAGCCACAAGGGACTGCGCGTGAAACTGCGCATCGCCTCGCCGGCGTTGGCGGCCCTGCCTGGGAGTTTCTCTACGACGCCCGGTGTGGCCAGTACGTTTGCCTTTCCGTCAACACCCCGCTCATTCGCCACCTCGAGCTGCCTCAGCCGCCTCAGCCGTTGGAAGTGGCGCCTCCCTTGCGCATCCTCGGCATGATTGCCAGTCCCAGCGATCTGCCCAGGCTCGACGTTGATCGTGAGAAGGCGCGCGTCGAGCACACCATGGCAGGTCTGATGTCCCGCGGCCTGGTTGAACTGGTGTGGCTGCCCGGCCAGACCCGGCGCGATCTGTAGCAGGCCATGCGCCGTGGACCGTGGCACATCTTCCACTTTGTCGGCCATGGCGCGTTCGACACGAAGACGGACCAGAGCCTGGTAATGCTGGCCGATGACGAAGGCAAAGTGCAATCCCTGCGAGCAGCAGATCTGGGACGCCTGCTGACCGACCAGCGCGATCTGCGTTTGGCCGTGCTCAACGCCTGCGAGGGGGCCAAGGGAGGCGAAGACATCTTCTCCAGCACCGCCTCCACCCTGGTGAGGCAAGGCTTGCCAGCTGTTCTGGCCATGCAGTTTGCCATCACCGACCAAGCCGCGGTAGAGCTGTCCCGGGCCTTCTACGAGTCCCTGGCCGACGGGCTTCCGGTGGATGCGGCCGTAACCGAGGCGCGCAAAGCCGTTAGCCTGGCGGTTTCAAGCACCCTCGACTGGGCCACCCGGTGCTCTACATGCGGGCGCCGGATGGCAAGCTGTTTGACGTACCCGGCATCGAAGATACTGCGCCTGCGCCTGGTACTTCCCCCGACAAGGGCCTGCAATACTTTGACGTGGCCGATGCCCCCAACTTCTTCGGCCGCGAGGCCTTGACCGCAGAGCTGGCAGGATACCCGAGGGAGAAGAGCCGGCTGGCCGTGGTGGCGCGTCGGGCAGCGGCAAGTCGTCGCTGGTGCGGGCCGGCTTGATCCCCGCCCTGCAGGGAGGCAAGCCGCTGGCCCACAGCACGCAGCTGCCCAAGGGCAGCGCGCGCTGGGCGGTGCACGTCATCACCCCCACGGCGCGCACCCTGCAGAGCCTGGCCGCCAGCCTGACTCGGGACAGCGAGTCGGTGAGCGTAACCGCGACATTGATCGACGACCTGGCCCAGGATCCCCGCAGCCTGCACCTGTATGCCCGGCGCCTGCTGAGCAGGCCCAACGCAGGTGAGCGCCTGCTACTGGTAGTGGACGAGTTCGAGGAGCTGTTCACCCTCAGCAAGGACAAGGCCCAGCGCAAGGCCTTCGTGGATGGCTTGCTGATGGCCGCCTGTCCCGAGGAGGGCGCGCCGTGCGCGCCGGCGGCGAGCGTCGTGACAGTGGTGCTGACGCTGCGGGCCGACTTCTTTGCCAACTGCGCCGAGTTCGAGAACCTACGGTCCGCCCTGGATGGCTACCAGCGCTACATCGGCGCTATGAGCCAGGAGGAGCTGTGACGGGCCATCGAGGAGCCGGCCAAGCGGGGCGGCTGGGAGCTGGAGCCAGGCCTGGTGGATGTCCTCTTGCAGGATGTGGGCGAGGAGCCTGGCGCGCTGCCGCTCTTAGCCCACGCCCTGCTGGAGACCTGGAAGCGGCGGCCCGGGCGCAGCCTGACCCTGGCGGGCTATGCGGCCTCGGGCCGGATGCAGGGCGCCATCACCAAGACCGCCGACGAGGTGTACGGCCAGCTGACGCCAGAGCAGCAGACCATCGCCCGCAACATCTTCCTGCGCCTGACCGAGCTGGGCGAAGGCGCCCAGGACACCCGGCGACGGGTGACGCTGAGCGAGCTGATGCCCCAGGACGAGAGCGCCGAGGGAGTGCGGGCGGTGCTGCAGAAGCTGGCCGGTGTTGGCCACCAGCTCGCCGAAGCGGGCCGGCACGCTGGCCACAGCCAGGCCGATGCCCAGCGCTGCAAAGAGCAGCCAAACCACAAACGCCAGCCACGAGCCTGCCTGGCGGACGTCGCTTCACCAGGCAGGCCACGCATCTGTGGTCTGTGCAAAAGGCAGGCGCTTCATGCCGCCTATCATAGCCAGAATTGTCAGATGGTCAATACGTTGGAGGTGTGTGGATCACGAAGCCGCGAAGGGCCGCGAAGGTACCGATTTTGATCGCCTGAACGTACTAGGCGACAACATGCCAAGGATAGCTACCTCGTGGTCAGTGCTCGCCCTGATCGATGAGAGCACCCTCTGAACTAGCGAAAGCGCAGCAGACGCAGTGCGTTGAGCACCACAACGATGGTGCTGCCCTCGTGCAATACCACGGCGCCGCTCAGTTGGACCAACCCAAACACCGACGTCACCATCAACAGGGCAATCACGCCCAAGGCGATCACCAGGTTTTGGCGAATGATGCTGCGACTGGCCCAACTGAGGCCCACGGCGAAGGGCAGCTTGCCCAGATCATCAGCCATCAATGCGATGTCGGCCGTTTCCAGAGCCACGGCCGTCCCTGCGCCTCCCATAGCGATGCCAACGGTGGCGGCGGCCAGCGCCGGCGCGTCGTTGACGCCATCGCCGATCATGGCCACCTGACCATGCTCAGTCGCCAGAGACTTGATCGCTTCCAGTTTTTGTTCAGGCAATAACGCTGCCCGCACATCGGTCACACCCACCTCCTGACCGATGCGCCAGGCTGCCTGCTCATTGTCGCCGGTCAGCATTACCAGCTTACGCACTCCCTGGTTGAGGAGCGTCTGCAGGATTTCCTTCACGTTTGCCCGCGGCGTGTCGGACAGGGCCAGGATGCCGTGTACCCGACCAGCCGCGCCGACCAACATGGTTGTCTTGCCCTGCGCCTCGAATTGCCAGATTGCCTGCGTGATTTCTCCATCCACCCCAAGACCGCCGTCCTCCTGTAAAAGGCGCAGTGATCCAACCAGAACGGGTTGTCCTTCTACCAGGCCGCGCGCACCGCGACCGCTGAGGTTCTCGATGCTGGTAGCTGCGGGCCAGACCAGTTCCTGCGCCTCCGCATGCCGCACCACAGCCTGGGCCAGAGGGTGATTGGACTGTTGCTCGACAGCCGCAGCCAGGCGCAACACACCTTCGACGCTAGCGCCGTCGAGCGGAACTACATCGGTAACCTGGAAACGTCCTTCGGTCAGGGTGCCGGTCTTGTCAAAGGCCATCACACTCAACCCGCCCAGGTTTTCCAGATGGACGCCTCCCTTGATCAGCACACCGTTGCGCGCTGCTTGTGCGATACCGGCCAATACGGCCGCCGGTGTGCCAATGGCCAGAGCGCATGGCGAGGCCGCCACCAGCAGCAGCATGGCTCGATAGAAGCTGTCGCTGAGGGGCATCCAACCGGCCAGCGCCGGTACGACCGCCACCAGCAGCACCAGGATCAGCACGGCCGGGACGAAGCGAGCCGTGAAGCGTTCGGTGAAGCGTTGCGTAGGGCTTTGTTGGCTCTGTGCTTCCTGCACCATCTGGAGCACGCGGCTCAACGTGTTGTCGCGCGCCAAGCGGGTGACGCGCACGTCAAGGGCGGCAGTCTGGTTGATGGTCCCGGCGAAGACCTCTGCTCCTGCCGACTTATGCACAGGTACACTCTCGCCTGTGATCGGGCTCTGATCGACAGAACTCTCCCCCTGCACTACCTCACCGTCCACCGGAATACGATCACCCGGTCGCACCAACACTGCATCACCCACCTGCAAGTCTTCCACAGGCATTTCCTCGATGCGTTCGCCGCGACGTACATGCGCTGTCTTGGGCATCAGCGCGCCCAAGGCATTGACGGCGTTGCGCGCTCGATCAAGCGCATAGTGTTCGCCGGCGTGGCCAAGAGCGAAGAGGAACAACAAGAACGCCCCTTCGGTCCACTCGCCTAGAACAGCCGCGCCGGCCGCAGCGGCCAACATCAGTACATCGGTGTCGAACTTACCGCGCAGCAGGCTTGGGATGGCGTGTGTGGCGATGTCGTAGCCGCCAGCCAGATACGAGAGAATGTAAAACAGGAGGGCAACCTGCTCAGGCAGACCGAAGAAGCGCTCGCCCGACCAGCCGATCAGCAGAAAGCCGCCGGCCAGCGCCACCAGGATCAACGTCCAACGCTCTTGCATCCAGTGGGGCAAAAACGCTGGGGCGCTGCCGTGGTCGTGCCCTGCATGTTCTTCCCGCTGGGTTGGCAGCGTCGCAAAACCTGGCGTCGCCAGCGAATACCCCATGCGCCGCAAAGCCTGCTCGATCTGCCCGCGCGACGCCACCTCGGCGTCATAGGCCACGAAGGCCAGATTGGCGGCATAGCTGACCTGCGCGTGCAGCACGCCCTCTAGCTCTTGAAGCACACCCGTCAGGCTATCGGCTGCATCGGCAGCGTCCATGCCGAACACCGGGATGGTTTCGTGTCGATAGCGGGTCGACATCTCGGCGCCGGCTTCCTCGGCCAAGCGCCGGATACGATCCAGCGAAACCAGGTTGGGGTCGTAGTGCAGGCATAGCTCGGCAGCGCCGTTGCTGCGGGCGATATGAGCATGTTCCACTCCGCGCACAGCCGCCAGCCGTTCCGTAAGCAGCGTAACGCACTGGTCAGTGTCTTCGACGTGGGGTAATAAAAGAGGTAGGTTGAGTGTGAGTCTTTCCATCGTGCTTCCTCTCATCAATATATAAGTACTCATTTATGTATTAAGGTAAAAACAAAGGTGGGTCTCGCACCCACCTTGCAAGGTTGTTGTGGAGGGATCGCCCGAGTGCTGACAAAAGCCTCCCTACACGTGCGTGGCGTGGGCCAGACCCTGGTGAAACAGGTCGTGGACGTGCTCGTCGACCAGGGTGTAAAACACGTGTCGGCCGTCCTTGCGGGCGGCGACGATGCGCAGATTGCGCAACACGCGCAATTGATGCGACACCGCCGGTTGGCTCATACCCAAGACCAGGCACAGGTCGCCGACACACAGCTCGACATGGGTCAACAGGCCAATGATCCGCACGCGGGTTGGGTCGGCCAAGGCCGCGAAGATTTCGGCAATGTGGCTGGCGGTGATGCCGTCCAACAAGTGATCCTGGACAGCGCGGGCCAACGTCTCGTCGTCGTGGCTGTCACTGCAACTGGCTAGCGGTTTGCTCGAAGGATTCATGATCATCAGACTCGCGACGCATAAACATTTGCTCATGTATTTTATTCGTAGATCGCCAGATGTCAAACGGACGCGCTTACTGCCGGCCTGCCGGCTAATACCTACAATTGTTCGGCTCACCTGGATCCATTTGCCGCCAGAGTGCTACCTGCGCGAAATCATTTCCCCGCATCGATTGCCGATTGACAAATGCAGAGGAACCTAGTATCATATCAGTGATTGATGATACGATGATATTAGGAGCACACCATGCTGTTCACAACTGATTCCACGGGTCTGGCTGTGAAGGCCAAGCTCTTTCGGGGATTGGGCGACCCGTCCCGACTGAGCATTGTGGATACCCTGCGAGGCGGCCCTCTCACGGTGAGCGAGCTGGTTACGGCTACGGGCCTTTCGCAATCGAATGTGTCCAACCACCTGGGGTGTCTGCGCGATTGCGGTCTCGTGACAGCTGAGCCGCAGGGCCGCCGTGTCCTCTATAGGTTGAGCGATGATCGCGTCGATGAGTTGATCGCATTGGCGGAGTCTCTGCTGGCTGATGTAGCGCGCGGCGTGTATGAATGTACGCGCTATGCTGCGGTGAACGGCACACAAGGAAGCAGGCTGCCATGAACGCTTCGACCAAGCAACTCGAAGTCCGTGTCGCCAACCTCGATTGCGAGCACGACGCGGCCACCATCGAACGAGGCCTGGCCGGATTCGCCGGCTTGACGGAGTTGAAGGTTTACCCCAAGTCGGCCAAAGTCGCCCTGTCCTTTGACCCAGCTCAGACCAACCCGGAAGCGCTGAAAGAGAAGCTCGATAGTCTGGGCTTCCCAACCCAAAAGGGCATGGAGATGGCCGGGCAACCGAAGCCCTGGCGCAACCCGAAGGTGCTAACGTCCATTGCGTCGGGCGTTCTGTTGTTGAGCGGCTGGCTGATCGAGCTGGCTGGAGCGCCAGAACCGGTTTCTTTGATCCTCTTCATCGCCGCGATCTTGATCGGCGGCTACTACTTTGGGCGTGAAGCGATCGAAGAGCTGATCTTCGAGCGCAGGATCGGCATCGAGCTGCTGATGGGCGTGGCGGCAGTGGTGGCAACGGCCATGGGCCTCGCTGCTGAGGGCGCTATGCTTGTATTTCTGTATTCGATCAGCGAGGCAGCCGAAGGCTATACGGAGGAGAAAACCCGCGCAGCGGTCAGAGCCTTGATGGATCTGGCGCCGAAGGTTGCCCTGGTGCGCAGGGACGGGACCGAGCGCGAGATTCCAGTCGATGAATTGCTCGTCGGGGACGTGTTCATCGTCAAACCCGGACAGGCGATGGCCACCGATGGCGAAGTATTGGTCGGCGCTTCCAGCGTCAACCAGGCCCCAGTGACCGGCGAGAGCGTTCCGGTGGAGAAACAGCCGGGCGATCCTGTCTTCGCCGGCAGCATCAACGGCGAGGGCGCGCTGGAAGTGCGCGCTACCAAGACCTTTGCCGACAACACTATCGCGCGCATCATCCACATGGTCGAAGAGGCTCAGGAGAAGAAGGGCAAGAGCCAGCGCTTCATCGAGCGCTTCGGGGCGCGCTATAGTCCCATCGTGCTGATGATTGGGTTTCTGGTCGCCGTGATTCCGCCGCTGGTCTTCGGCGCCGATTGGACAACCTGGATCACCCGCGCCACGGTATTCATCGTTGCAGCCGCTCCTTGCGCCCTGGTCATCTCCATTCCGATTACCCTGGTGGCAACGCTCGGCACCGGCGCGCGCCAGGGCGTACTGATCAAAGGTGGCATTTATGTCGAAGAGTTGGCCAGGGTGACCGTGGTGGCAATGGACAAGACCGGCACATTGACGCGCGGCGAGCCGGAGGTGACGAATGTGATTGTCCTTCGCCAGGATGCGAACCGGTTGGCGAACTCTCAGACGGACCTGCTGGCGGTGGCGGCCGGAATCGAGCGACGCAGCGCTCACCCGCTGGCACAGGCCGTCGTCCGACATGCGCAGGCGCAGGGTGTCCAGCCGGCTGAACTGGCCGGCTTCCGCTCGCTGACAGGCGCTGGCGCGTCCGCTCGCCTGGACGGGCGCACGGTCTACATTGGAAGCCCGGACCTGTTCCATTCGAAGCTGGGCATCTCCCTGGACCACGCCTGGGATGATATAAACCACCTGCAGAGCGAGGGGAAGACCGTGGTGGTGTTGGGCGATGAGCAGGCGCCGTGGGGACTGATCGCCATCCGCGACAACATACGCTCGAATGCCCGCACCGCGATTGGGGCATTGCACGGTGCAGGAATCGAAAAGGTCTTCATGCTGACCGGTGACAACCAGCGCACGGCCCAGGCGATTGCTGGTGAGTTGGGCATCGACGAGTTCTATGCCGACCTGAAACCAGAGGATAAGGCCATCAAGGTGCGCGAGCTGTCTGAACGCTACGGGCACACTGCCATGGTGGGCGACGGGGTCAATGACGCGCCTGCCCTGGCTGAGGCCACAGTGGGTGTGGCAATGGGGGCAGCCGGCACGGATGTGGCGCTGGAGACGGCCGACGTAGCCCTGATGGCCGACGATTTGGAGAAACTGGCTTACGCGCTGCACCTGGCCCGGCGCAGCCAGTCGGTGGTGAAGCAGAACCTGATTCTGTCGGTCGTCGTGATCAGCGTCTTGGTGATCGGCGCTGTGGCCGGCTGGCTTACCCTGCCGGCGGCGGTGTTGGCGCACGAGATCAGCGAGTTCGTCGTGATCGGCAGCGGGCTGCGGATGTTGCGGTCTTAAAACCGCGACGCACACATACCATACAGACGTCTACTCAGGTCTTTGTACGGATCTGAACAACTTCTTAATAATCTTTCGCCATACTGAAGATGACCGTTGATAAGAATCGACGAACACGTTCAAACGAAGGAGTATCAAGATGAACAAGTATTTCAAGCTGTTGCTGGTCTTCGCCTTTGCTGGTGTGTTGTCAATCGCTCTGTTGGCCGGCTCTGCAATGGCGCAGGGCGCCACTCCCACTCGCCAATACTATGGCGCCGGGTGCTATGGCATGGGTCCAGGCACGATGGGTCACGGCTCGATGTACGGCGCAAGTACGGGTATGATGGGCCAGGGCATGATGTACGGTGCAGGTCCCGGCATGATGCGCATGGGCGGGATGCGCGGCATGGGCCAGGGGGCATACAATTCGGGTATGATGGGCGGCGCCTGGTCTACAGGAACAGAGATTACCGGCACAGTACCCCCCGGTTGTCCGATGGCCGGAGCCTGGGGCGCTACGAGCACACTGCCGATATCCCTCGAACAGGCCCGGATCAACGCAGAGCAGTACCTGGCGGACAACGTGCCGGGTGCGAGCCTGGCTGACACCCAGCAGGTCTATTGCAACCACTACACGTTCGACGTGCTGAAGGATAACGAATCAGCCGGCAAGCTCAACGTGAATGGCTACACGGGTCAGGTCTTGTATCTGGCCCCGTAAGGCCTTCGGACTGCTCACAAGACATCACTTCACCCGATTGGAGTATTTGACCCCTGGGCCGCATGGAATATGATTGTCCATGCGGCCCGTCTGTATCTTGAAGTGTGCTGAGGCGCGAGGCGGCGATGGCCAAGACCATCCTGGTTGTGGACGACGAACCTAAGATTGTGCAAACTCTGCGCGGTTACCTGGAACATGCCGGCTTCCGGGTGGTGGCCGCGTATGACGGCCAGGCTGCGCTGACCACGTTTCGCCACGAAAAGCCTGATCTGGTGCTTTTGGACTTGATGCTTCCTGGCATCGACGGGTTGGACGTCTGCAGGATCATGCGGCGCGAGTCGAAGACGCCGATCATCATGCTGACTGCACGGGCTGAGGAGGCGGACAAGCTGATTGGCCTGGAGCTGGGCGCTGACGACTACGTGACCAAGCCTTTCAGCCCGCGCGAAGTCGTGGCGCGGGTGCGGGCCGTGCTGCGACGCGTGGAAGATGCAGGGCAAGGCGGCGAGTTGCTGCGCATCGGCGACCTGTCTTTGGACCTCGCTTCGCACCGGATAACACGGGCCGGCCAGCCGGTTGAATTGACCCCGACTGAATTCAGCTTGCTAGCGACGCTGGCTCGCCATCCCGGGCGCACCCTGAGCCGGGCGCAGCTTCTGGCTCTGGCTCAGGATAACCCCTACGAAGGCTACGAGCGCACCATCGACGTCCACATCCGAAACCTACGCGCCAAGATCGAGCCTGATCCTAAGCATCCTCGCTACGTCGTGACCGTTTATGGCATCGGCTACCGCCTGGAGGAGTGGGACGATGCTACGTAGCCTGTTTTTCAAGCTCGTAGGCGCGTTTGCCCTCATTATTCTGGTATTGGCTGTCGTCGCCACGCTGCTGGCCAACAGGGCCACGACGGGCCAATTCCGGCTGTACTCCGACCGCAACGGACAACTCTGGGCGCAAAGGCTGGCGCCGACGCTGGCGGCCTACTACGAGAGCGCAGGCAGTTGGCAGGGGATCGACAACGCCCTTGCGGCGCCAACAGGCAATATGGGTGGCTGGTGGATGGAAGGAGATATGATGATGGAGGGGGGCATGATGATGGACGGGACCATGATGGGAGGAAACGACCCAATGGGCCGTTCTGGCATCACCGGCGGCTCCAGCGCGGACGTCTGGGCAATGATGGGCCAGCGCCTGATCCTGGTCGATGCTGTAGGCCGCGTGCTGCGGGACTCGGCGGGTGAACTGATGGGCGCGACCCTGTCACAAGACCAGTTGGCGGTAGGCGCGCCCATTAGGGCCAAGGGGCAGCAGGTTGGATCTGTGCTGGTTGTGGCCTCCGCGTCCACTCTACCCGCGACTCCGGCCGGGGAATTCCTCAGCGGAGTCAATCGTTCGCTCGTGCTGGCAGTGCTGGCGGCCGGAGCCATCGCCCTGGCGCTGGGTGGCCTGTTGTTCTTTCAAATCACGGCCCCCATTCGCCGGTTGACTGTCGCCGCGAGCGGCATTGCGGCCGGCGATCTCTCCCAGCGGGTGGAAACACATTCACAGGATGAGTTGGGCCAACTGGCCCAAACCTTCAACCGCATGGCCGACAGTCTGGCTCAGGCTGAAGCCCAGCGCCGGCAACTGGTAGCTGATGTAGCCCACGAGTTGCGCACTCCGATCAGCGTGCTTCAGGCTAACCTGGAGGGTATTCAAGACGGTGTCTTGCCTCTTGACGCCGAACAGGTTGCTTCGCTGTACGAGGAGACGACCCACCTGAGCCGCCTGGTGGCCGACCTGCACCTGCTCTCGTTGGCTGAGGCCGGTCAGCTCAAATTGGAGCGGACAGAACTGGATCTGGCGCGATTGATTGGCAAGATAACCGCCCGGCTGAAGCCCAAGGCTGCGGAGAAAGGCATTGCTTTGCGGGTGGAGCTGCATGCAGCGCCTTTGCCACCAGTCGTGGTTGACGCCGACCGCATCACCCAGGTGATCGCCAACCTGGTCGAGAACGCGCTGCGCCACACGCCAGCCGGCGGAGAGATCCTTGTGCACGCAGGAGTCCGCGGTGACGAGAAAGCTGCTGGCCGTTCGCCGAGAGGCCAGCAGCCAGCGATAGTGCTGGTGTCAGTGAGCGACACTGGCGGCGGGATCAGCGCCGAGGCTCTTCCACACATCTTTGACCGATTCTATCGAGTCGACGAGTCTCGCACCCGTATTAGCGGCGGGTCCGGGTTGGGCCTGGCCATTGTCAGGCACCTGGTCGAAACTCACGGCGGCCAGGTATGGGCCGAAAGTCCGCTGGGCCGTCTCCCGAACGGCCTGGACTACGGAACACGCATCAGCTTCACACTGCCGGTGCTCCAGGAAGTGCTTACGGTCTGAGGCTTGCCGCTCTCGTGGCGATAAGTCGAGCGCCGAAGAGCCAGGACTGGCAAAGAACTTCCCCGCTCGCCCAAACCACGTCAAGAGCACATGGTTTAGAACTTTACCAGGAATGCCGTAAAGTACATGATCGCCACGCCGGCCACCACGCCGCTCAAACTGATCCAGTTCACGGCCGGCCGCCCGGCGCGTGCATTGTCGCGGATCACCATCTTGCCCACTTCCCAGATGACCTGCACGATGGCGCCGATGCCGATGGCCAGGAACACCGTTGCCAACACTGGATCGAAGGCGTAGCCACCGAGCAACGTGCCCACGATAGCCGGCCCGCCAGCCAGCACGGCCAGGGCAACGAAGTGCTTCAACCCGGGCGAGACCCGCACCACAGGCGCGGCAATGGCAACCCCCTCGGTGATATTATGCAAGGTGAAACCCAGCACCAGGAAAGAGCCCAGTGCAGCCTCACCCAGGCTGAAGGCCGCACCGATAGCCAACCCCTCGCCCAGGTTGTGAAGGCCGATGCCAAGGGCGATGAGATAGCTCACCTGGAGGGGTGTGCGCTCGCCGCGCCGGCTGCTCAATGCCAGCAGCGTGCCCAGGGAGATCAGGCTGACGAAGAGGACCATGGGGACACCTTGCCAGAAAGCCGGCAACTCCGCAGCGAACTCGGTGGCGTCGAGCCACGTACTGACGGCCAGGAAGATCAGCAGGCCGACAGTCAAGGAGAGGACGAAGTTCATGGCGGCGTTGCTCAACCGGCGCATGAAGGGATACCAGAGCATGCCCAACATCACGGGCACGATGCCGACGTACAGACCCACCAGAGCGAAGCGCAGAAACAGGCTGGCCGAGGGTCGTGGCGATTCCACAGCTACCGCGATCTCGGCGTCAAACGTGGCGCCCAACCCGCTGACGAGCCGCACCACGTGGGCCTCTTCAGCCACCCAGGGATAGGGAATCGTGAACGTAGATCTGCCCAGCCGCGGAAGAGTGGTGGAAGGCTCGGCCGTGAAGCTCCAGTAGGCGTCGTCGACCTGCACTTGTGCCACGGTGACCGGCTGTGGGCCGTCGTTGATCACCTCGATCTGGATCATGCCGGGCTCTGGCAGAATCACACGCTGGACGGTGAGTTTTTCCACGGGTGGTCCTGCCAGCTCGCGCAGACCCCCACCTGTTGTGACAATAAGAGCCAGAATAATGCCCAGCAGCAATAGGGGCGCCAGAACCAGCAGCCAGCCGGCGCCGGAAACTCGCTTTGATAGCTCAACCTGTGTCTTTGTACTCATGATCCTGCCTCAACACGCCAGGGCACCGTGGCGCCCTGTGTACTCCTACGGTCCCATGTCTCGTCCATTCCGACCTGGGCGAGCGCAGCCGGAAAGTCCTCCGGCTGGACGATGTTGAAATTGCCCATCCAACCCAGCTCGGCGAACTCGCTGATGTGGGCGTGGTACATATACTGTCCTGGCCAGCGGTAGCGGAACTCCAGGATACCGCGTTGCGCCTGGGCCTGGATGATCGTGTCCACCGTGCGCAGCGTAGGTTCGAGAGTCGTACCGTGGTCGTAGTAGTCAAAGAACTCGGCGTGCAGGTGGAAGGAGTTAATGGGGTCGAACTCGACGATGTTGATCAGGTAGAGGCGGATCAGCTCCCCGACCTGGGCGGGGATGGGGCGACGGGCGTAGACATGGCCGACCGTGTTGACCGCATAGACCTCGTTCTCGCCATCGAAATTGGTGTCAAAGGCGTTCATGACCATGACGAACTCCCTGGCCGGTGGCCGGCCGGCCTTTGGGTCGACGATAAACGCGCCGTACAGTCCCTTGTGGATGTGGCGCTTGAGTGGGTTGGCGTGGCAGTGGTATAGATGGCAGCCAAACGGCTCGGCATCGAACTCATAGGTGAACGTTTGGCCGGTGGCGATCTCGCCCGGCCCGGCGCCAGGCACGCCATCCATCTCGAAGGGGTGGACGCCGTGGAAGTGCAGTGTGTGGGGATGGACGCTGGCGTTTACAAACTTGATGCGAATGTGATCACCCTCTGTACAGCGAATCGTCGGCCCCGGCACGCGGCCGTTGTAGGTCCAGGCCGGAAAAAAGACGCCGGGTGCGATTTCGATGTCCTTGTCCACTGCAACGATAGTGTACTCCCGAAGCGTCTGGCCATTAGGTAGTATGCTGACCTGGCCGTAGTCCCAGTCGACGAGCATCTGCATCGGGTCGAAGCCGTTGCGGACGTTGTCTACCTCTCCCACCATGCCCGCCGCGCCGTGTTCCATGGCATATGGACTGTGGCCCGTGTGACCACTGCCGGGTCCCTGAGCTAATGGTCGGGCGATGGATGGCTGCGACAGCAACGCGGCTCCTGCCAGGCCGGCTGCCCCTGCCGCGCCCGCACGCAGAAAGTCGCGTCGTGAGAGAAACCGGCGCATACTCTGTGACATTGAGAACACCTCCATCTGACAAAAATAAGGGTAGACGAAATATATATTTAGTATAGGCTAAATTTTCTTGAGTATAATTCACTTGCCAGGTAGAGTCTGGAATTAAGATTACAGAACTTCAGAGCACAAGCACGCAACTACAGGGCTGAACGGTCGTGGCGCTAGCCTGCACAACCAAGCGACACATTTTATGAAGGGTGGTGACACCGTCGTGCGAGACCCTGCGCGTGGAAAACAAGCTGCGCTGCCAGCCCGGTGGGTTGGCAGCGCAGTGCTATCAGGATTGCCCTTGGACGGGCATACGGAAAGCTCAGTACAGCGGCAGCGACTCCCGTATCGCCGTGCGCAGCAGCTCGGCTGTGCGTGCGTCGAAGCTGGGCAGGGTGTTGACCGTCGCCGCGTCCAAGAAGTGGCCGAAGACGTACTGGCGGGCATCCGCGCCGCCGTTGACCGGCAGGCTCACCCAGCCGGCGTCCGACTCGTAGGCCGTGCCGATGTTGCCGGCCTTGTGCGCGAACTGGACGCCGTTCTTGAAGGCCTGGATGTCGGCAGCCGGCATCTCGATCAGCGCGGCCTCCTGGTCGACGATGGCGTTGATCGCGGTGACCAGCGACCCGTCGTTGGTCTCGTTGAGCATGATCTGGACGAAGGTCGTGCGCGTCGGCTCCGGCAGCACCGCGTCGTTGGTCATGACCTCCTCATAGAGCAGGGCGGCATCAGCCAGAGTCAGCGTGTTGTAGGGATTGTTGGCCACGTTGCCGCAGGCGAACTTGTGCTGCAAGGCAGTGGAGTTGCTCATGCCCACCGTGATCCAGGCCGTCGTGTTCATGGCCGCGCGGCCGGCGCTGGGCGTGCCGCTGCCGAACAGCTCCTGGATGGCGTTGGTGCTCTGGTTGTTGGAGGGCCGCATCATGTTGGTCAGCGCGGTTTGCAGCGTTTCGACCACCATGGAACCGCCGCACAACGCCGCCGTGTTGGCGTTGTCGGTGCAGTTGGTGCCGCCGGAGCAGACGTTGAGGTTGGTGCCGCCCAGCGTCACCGTGCCCGCGTCTACCGCGCGCATGGCATGCAGGTGCTGCACGACCTTGATGGTGCTGGCGGGGTAGAAGGCGAAGGTCGAATTGTACGACTCCATCACGGCGCCGTCGACCCGTTTCAGGTAGTAGCCGAAGGTTCCATCGGCGTTGTTGAGAAAGATATGGCCCAATGGCAGGGTGTAGAGCCGCGCGCCCGGCTGGATCAGCAGCTTGGATCCGGGCAGGATGCGCAGGTAGAAGTTGGTGAAGTCGACGTTGAGCCAGCGGCCGCCAAAAATGGTCACAGTCGCGTTGTTGGTGATGGTCACGTTCATCGGCGCGATGGCGCCTGCGCCGATCTCGCAACTGACGTTGATAGTCCAGTTGGCGGCAGCGGGCGGCGGGCCGCAGGGCGCCAGTTCCGGCGCTTGCGCGCCCGCATGACTGGCCGGCAACAGGCTGGCTGCCATCAGCGCCAACACAAGAGCAATTAGCGCCGGTCTGATGGGAGTCAAACAGGGTATCTTCATCGGGCATCTCCTTGCTGCACTTCAGGGCGATCCTGAGGGTGCGTCGGGTAGTATCGACCACCTGGCTCGGTCAGGCCCACTCCGGGGTGCTGCGCAAAGACCGGCC
>JACSRL010000127.1 GCA_014879765.1 Anaerolinea sp.
TCACGCTTCATCAAAGCATGAAGCCCTCATACATGCACGCGAATCACCCCAACACACCCACGTTTCACGTTTCACGCTTCATCAAAGCATGAAGCCCTCATACATGCACGTGAATCACCCCAACACCCCCACGTTTCACGTTTCACGCTTCAATCATAGAAAGCGAACCTGACATGGTCGGACTCGTCCTCGTCTCCCACAGCGCCGAGCTGGCCGCGGCCGTCAAGGCCCTGGCTGAACAGCAGACCCAGGGCCGCGCGGCTATTGCCGCGGTCGGCGGCGCCGGCGACCCCGATTTCCCCTTTGGCACCGACGCCATGGCGATTCTGGCGGCCATTCAGTCGGTCTACAGCGACGACGGCGTGCTGGTCCTGATGGATCTGGGCAGCGCGATCATGAGCGCCGAGACCGCGCTGGAGTTCATGGATCCTGACCAGGCGGCCCGCGTGCGGCTCAGCCCCGCGCCTTTCATCGAGGGCGCCATGGCCGCCGCGGTGCAGGCCTCCATCGGCATGGATCTGGATGCGGTGGCGGCCGAGGCGCTGGAGGCCATGCGCCCCAAGCAGGAGAGCCTGGGCGGCGCCAGCGACGAAAGGAAAGCTGGCATCTCTCCGCAAGATGCCAGCTTTGAGGCGCCGGTCGAGCTGGCCCGGCTCTCCGGCCAGGCGACGCTGATCAACCCGGCCGGTCTGCACTTCGGCCCGGCCGTGCAGTTTGTCCAACTGGCGGCCAGCTACCAGGCCGAGATCAGCGTGGTCAATGAGAGCACTGGCGCGGGCCCCGCCAACGCCCGGCGCTTCAACCAGGTGCTCTCCCTGGGCGCCGAGCAGGGCCACGTCATCGCGATCAGCGCGCAGGGGCCGGACGCCCAGGCCGCGCGCGATGCGCTGCTGGCGCTGGCTGCGGCCGGCTTCGGCGAGATCGCCGGGCCGGCGGCCACCTATGCGCCCACTGCGCCGACGATCACCAGCGGACGCGGCCGGCAGACCGTGCACGGCATCGCTGCCTCGCCAGGCGTTGCGGTGGGCACAGTCGTGTTGCTGACCGCCAGCGCGCGGCCCGCACCCCGCCGCCCGGTGGAAGATGTCGAGCAAGAATGGGCTCGCTACCAGAGTGCGGTTCAACAGGCGCGGGAGGAGCTGCTGGCGCTGGCCGAACGCATGGCGCACGAGCTGGGGCCGCAGCAAAGCCGCATCTTCCAGGCCCACGCCATGCTGCTGGCCGACGAAGACCTGGCCGCGCAGGTGCAGGCTGCGATCTTCGGCGAACACATCAACGCCGAGGCCGCGCTGAGCGAAGTTTTCGACGCGGGGGCTGAGCGGCTGCACGCCCTGGCCGGACAACGCTTCCAGGAACGCGCGGCCGATCTGCGCGACCTGGCCGCCCGCCTGCTGCGCATCCTGGACAGTAGGGGCGGGGTTACCCCGCCCGCCGTTACCCCGCTTGCGATCGATCTGCCCGACCAGGCCATCATCGTGGCCGAGGACCTGGCCCCATCGCAGACCGCCGGCCTGGATCGCCGCCGGGTGGCCGGCTTCTGCACCGCGCTGGGCGGGCCGACCGCGCACACTGCCATCCTGGCCCGCAGCATGGGCATCCCGGCCGTGGTGGGCATGGGCGAGGCGCTGTTGGCGCAGGTGCGCGCCGGCATGGCCGTGGCCATCGACGGCGCAGCCGGCGCGCTGATCCTCGATCCTGACGCCGAGACCAGCGCGGCCTTTGCCGCGCAGCGCCAGGCCGACCTGGACGCGCGCGCGGCTGCCTTCGCCGGCGCGCAGGCCGCGGCGCGCACCGCGGATGGCAAACGCGTGGAGGTGGTTGCCAATCTGGCCACGGCCGCCGACGTCCAGGTGGCCTTGCAGGCCGGCGCTGAGGGGGTGGGGCTGCTGCGCACCGAGTTCATCTTCCAGGAGCGCACCGATCCGCCCAGCGAGGAAGAACAGTATGCCATCTACCGCCAGGTGGCCGAGGCCATGGCCGGCCGGCCGGTGGTGATCCGCACGCTGGACATCGGCGGCGACAAGCCCGCGCCCTATTTGCAACTGCCGGCCGAGGCCAACCCCTTCCTGGGCTGGCGCGCGATCCGCATCTCGCTGGCCATGCCGGAATTCTTCAAGGTGCAACTGCGGGCCATCCTGCGCGCGGCGCTGCACGGCCGGGTGCTGGCTATGTTCCCCATGATCGCGACCGTGGAAGAGGTGGCCCAGGCGCAGACGCTGCTGGCCGAGGCCGAGGCGGAGCTGGCCGGCCAGGGCATCCCCCATGCGGCGTCGATCTCCACCGGCATCATGGTGGAGGTGCCCAGCGCGGCGCTGATCGCCGATCAACTGGCGCCGCTGGTCGATTTCTTCAGCATCGGCACCAATGACCTGACCCAGTACACCTTTGCGGCCGACCGGGGCAACGCGCGCGTGGCCGCGCTGGGCGACCCGCTGCACCCGGCCGTGCTGCGCCAGATCGCGCGTGTGATCGAGGCCGCGCACGCGGCCGGCAAATGGGTGGGCCTGTGCGGCGAGCTGGCCGGCCGGGCCGAGGGCGTCCCCATCCTGCTGGGCCTGGGGCTGGACGAGTTCAGCATGGCCGCGGCGGGTATCCCGGCAGCCAAGGCGCTGCTGGCGCGGCTGGCCGTGCCCGACAGCCAGCGTCTGGCCCAGCGCGTGCTCAACCTGCCCGACGCCGCGGCCGTGAAGGCTGAAGCGCGACGCTTCATCGAGCAGCTCTGACGAACGAGACGTCCGTGCGCATTGCGCACAACCGTGGATGCAGCAGCGGCTCGGTTGGCCCCTGCCGGAGTGCTGCGCAAAGACCAGTCCGAGCGGCTATTCACAAATCAGCCGCCGCGCCGGGCGGCGCCCGGCACTCCGATGGATGAAAATAGCGGGACTCGGTCGGAGACCGGCCCGAGCGGT
>JACSRL010000400.1 GCA_014879765.1 Anaerolinea sp.
CTACGCTTGCAATGCGACACGTGAAGCCAATTCACGCTACGAAGTCAAGCGCAAGTGCCCGGCGCCTGAGCAGTTACTTTGTACGATACTCATCGCCTATCCAGCGGACATGAAGCCGGGCGTTCTGGGCAAGGATGCACCAGGAAACCGTCGCCGCCGCAGCCTGTCTTCCTACGCTTGGTCGCCTGTGTCTGGAGGCATCCATCATGGCTGACACGCATCCTTATCGACTGCAAGAGGGCGCCCGCGTGGCGGTGATCGGCGGCGGGCCGGCCGGCGCGTTCTTTGCCTGGTCTCTGCTGGAGATGGCGGCCGAGGCCGGCCGCCGCCTCGCGGTGGACATCTACGAGCCGCGCGATTTCAACCAGATCGGCGCGCCGGGCTGCAACGGCTGCGCCGGCATCGTCTCCGAAAGCCTGGTGCAACTGCTGGCTCAGGAGGGGATCGACCTGCCAACCAGCGTGGTGCAGCGGGAGATCGATTCCTACGTCATCCACATGGACGCGGGCAGCGCGACCATCACGCCGCCGCGGCCTGGCACGCGCATCGCCGCGGTGCATCGCGGGGCCGGTCCGCGCGACCTGCGCCAGGCCACCTGGACCGGGCTGGATGCCCACGTGCTGGGGCTGGCCACGGCGCGCGGCGCCCGGCTGATCCCGCAGCGGGTCACCGACGTGGCTTGGGTGGAGGGGCGGCCCACGGTCAGCACCCGGGCCGACGAGGCCCAGCCCTACGAGCTGCTGGCGGTCACCACCGGCGTCAACAGCGCGGCCCTCAAGCTGTTCAGCGCGCTGGTCCCCGGCTATCAGCCCCCGCAGACCAGCAAGACCTTTATCCGTGAGTATTTTCTGGGCGCGGCCACGGTGGACCAGATCCTGGGCAACGCGATCCAGGTCTTTCTACTGGACATCCCGCGGCTGGACTTTGGCATGTTGATCCCCAAGGGGGAGTACATCACCCTCTGCCTGCTGGGGGAGGAGGTCGACAACGAGCTGTTGCAGGCCTTTCTGGCCGCGCCCGAGGTGCGGCGCTGCCTGCCGCCAGGCATGGCGCTGGAAAAGCCCTCCTGCCAGTGCGCGCCGCGCATCAACACCCTGGGCGCGACCCAGCCCTACGGCGACCGGGTGGTCTTCATCGGCGACAGCGCCTCGACGCGGCTGTTCAAGGATGGCATCGGCTCGGCCTATCGCACGGCGCGGGCGGCCGCGGCCGCGGCCCTGGAGCATGGCGTGGCCGCGGAGGACTTTCGCCGCCACTATCTGCCCGTCTGCCAGGCCATCGAGCTGGACAACCAGGCGGGGCGGCTGATCTTTGCCGCGGTCAGCCAGATGCGCGCCCGGCGCTTTGCCCGCAACGTGGTGATGCAGATGATCCTGGACGAGCAGGGGCAGCCTGGCCCGCTGCGGCGCATGAGCGCGGTGCAGTGGGACATGTACACCGGCAGCGGCTCCTACCGGCAGATCCTGCTGCGCCTGCTGCACCCGGCGCTGCTGTGGGGCGCGGCCAAAGGGGTGTGGGCCGCGCTGGCCGCGCGACGCCGTCTTCCAGCCGATCCGGCTCCGGGTGCGGCGCGGCAGCCGTCGCTGTCGCCGTGAACGCGCAAGCCACCGCGTAGTTGCGACTTTAGTCGCTCTGGAGGACGACTGAAGTCGTCACTACGGCGCGTGGGGCGCCTGTTGGGTGGTTGTCATTGCCGGGGTGTATAATGGGGCGGTTTGTTTGTACCATCCCCGCAGAAGAGGATCCCATGCCCGACATACACTTCGACCGCTATTACCGCTACGACGACCTGACCCGGCTGCTGCACACCTATGCCGCCGAATATCCGCAGTTGGTGCAGGTGGAGAGCATCGGCCAGAGCCATGAGGGCCGCGACATCTGGCTGGCCACGGTGACCGCGACGGCCACCGGCCCGGCCGACGAGAAGCCGGCGCTCTGGATCGACGGCAACATCCACGCCAGCGAGGTCTCCCCGGCCAGCGCCTGCCTCTATTTCATCGACTGGCTGACCAAAGGCTACGGCCAGGACATAGCCATCACCGACGTGCTGGACAGCCGCGCTTTTTACATCTGCCCGCGCATCAACCCCGATGGGGCCGAATGGGCGCTGGCCGACCGGCCCAAGATCATCCGCTCCAGCACGCGGCCCTACCCCTACGACGAAGAGCCCATCGACGGCCTGGCGCAGGAGGATATGGACGGCGATGGCCGCATCTTGTTCATGCGCATCCCCGACCCCAACGGCGGTTGGAAGGTATCGTCCGACGAGCCGCGGCTGCTGGTGCGCCGTGAGCCGGACGAAAGCGGCGGCCAGTACTACCGCGTGCTGCCCGAAGGGCGCATCGAGAACTACGACGGCGTCACCATCCAGATGCAGCGTCCCAAGGAGGGGCTGGACCTCAACCGCAACTTCCCCATGGAGTGGCGCACCGAGGGGGAGCAGCCGGGCGCAGGGCCTTTCCCCGCCTCGGAGCCAGAGGTGCGCGCCGTGGTACACTTCATCGCCGCGCACCCCAACATCACCGGCGGCGTGGCCTTCCACACCTTCGGCGGCGTGTTGCTGCGCCCCTTCAGCACCCATCCCGACGACGACATGCCGGCCGAGGACCTGTGGGCCTTCCAGAAAATCGGCGCGAAGGGCAAGGCGCTCACCGGCTACCCCGCGGTCTCGGTCTACCATGAGTTCCGCTACCACCCCAAGGAGGTGATCACCGGCGTGCTGGACGACTGGCTCTACGACCACGTGGGGGTCTTCTCGTGGACGGTGGAGATCTGGAGCCCGCAGCGCCAGGCCGGCATCAGCGAATACAAGTTCATCGACTGGTTCCGCGAGCATCCCTTCGCGGACGATCTGAAGCTGTTGGCCTGGAGCGACGAAAAGCTGGACGGCCAGGGCTACGTAGACTGGTACCCCTTCGAGCATCCGCAGTTGGGGTCGGTGGAGCTGGGCGGCTGGGACGGGCAGTTGGTCTTCCGCAACCCGCCGCCGCAGCACCTGGAGGCGGAGCTGGCTCTCTTCCCCCGCTGGCTGCTCTGGCATTTGGCCATCTCCCCGCGGCTGGAGCTGCTGGAGGCCAGCGCCATGCCGCTGGGCGACGGCGCGCACCGGGTGCGGCTGGTGGTACACAACAGCGGCTGGCTGCCGAGCTACGTCACCAAAAAGGCCATGCAGCGCAAAGTTGTGCGTGGCGTGGTGGCCGAAATCGAGCTGCCGGAGGGGGCCGCGCTGGCCACCGGAAAGGCGCGCGAGGAGCTGGGCCAGTTGGAGGGCCGCGCCTACCAGGCGTCCGCGCCGATGGGCTGGACGGCCGACGCCACCGACGACCGGCTCAAGGTGGAGTGGGTGGTGGTCGCGCCGGAGGGGGGCATGGTCAAGCTGCTGGCCCGCCACCCGCGGGCCGGCATGGTGCGCGCCGCGGTGACGCTGGTCTAAGCTTCTCCACCCATAAACGCCGCTCACAGCGCAGCGGCCATCAGCTCATCCAGCGTCAGCCCCAGGCCGCGCGTGTCCGCGGCCTGCACCGCGCGCGGGCTCAGCCCGGCGACCACCTGCGGCCGCAGCCTTTCGATGCCCTGCAGCGTCTCCTGTTCGACCTGGGGGTGATGGCTGATCATAGCCAGCCAGGCCAACGCGTCCTCGCGGCGGCCGTCACGCGCGGCCTGCCCGGCCAGCCACACGGCCGCGTCCAGGGCGATGAAGTCGGATCCGATGGCGCGCGCCTCGACGATGGCCTGGCGCAGGTAGTAGTGGGCCTCCCGTTCGTGGCCCAGATGGAAATGGGCGGTGCCCACGTTGTCCAGCGCGATGGCCAGGCCGTAGCGGTAGCCGGTGTTGCGGTGGATCTCCAGCCCCTGCTGAAAGAGCTTGAGCGCGGCCTCGTGCTGCTCCTCGCGCAGCAGGATCGTCCCCAGGTTGCCCAGCGCGCCGGCCAGGTTGCGCGGCTGGTTGATGCGGCGGGAGATCTCGATGGCCTCGGCCAGCAGCGGCTTTTCCTCGGCGTAGCGCCCCTGGTTGTAGAGCGCCACCGCCAGGTTGATCAGCGTCGACGACAGCCCCGGCTCGTCGTCCAGGGTGCGGCGCAGCGCCAGGCTCTCCCGCAACAGCCCCTCGGCCTCCCCCGGCCGGCCCAGCGTGGTCACGACGGTGGCCAGGTTGCTCAGCGCGGTGGCGATCTGGCGGCGGTCGCCCAGCTCGCGCGCGGCCGCCAGGTAGGCGCGGAAATGCTGCTCTGCCTGCTCCGGCTGGCTGAAAAAGCCGTAGCTTCGCCCCAGCTTGTTCTGGCAGGCCATGGCTTGCTCCTGGTCGCCGGCCCGTTGGAAATAGGCCAGGCAGGAGGCCAGCAGGGGGATGGCCTCGGCGGAGCGGCCCGTGGTGCTCAGGAAGGAGGCGCGGATGGCCAGGAGCCGCGCCAGCAGGTGGCCGCGGCGGTCGGTCGGCAGCTCATCGGCGTCGGCCGGCGCGTCGTAGGTCGCCAGCGCCTGCTGGACCAGCGCCAGCCCTTCGCTGTAGCGCCCCTGCACCTCCAGATAGCGATCCAGCAGCGGGGCCATGGCGGCCAGCGCCGCGGTCTCCTGCTGCGGGCAGCTCCACAGCCAGGCCGCGCGCACATTTTCCAGCTCGTCGGCCAGCAGGGCGAAAGCCTGCCGTTGATCCATCTGCGCGCAGGCCGCGGCCCACTCCGCGAAATACGCGGCGTGTACCTGCTGTGCCCCACCGGCCGCGTCCAGCTTCTCCGCCGCGAACTGGCGCAGCACCTCGTGCAGTTGAAAGCGTTCGCCGTGGCGCTGCACCAGCGACCGGTCCACCAGCGGCGCGGGCGGCCCCGCGACCCGGCCGGCCGCGTCCGCGCTGAAGCCGCCGCGGAAGACCGAAAGCGCGGCCAGGGTGCGCTGCTCGGCCGGCGCCAGGCGCGCCCATGACGACTCGAAGACGGCCCGCAGGCTGCGCTGGCGCGCGGGGATGTCCCGCCGCGTGGAGGCCAGCACGTCCAGCCCCTGGCGGATGTCCGCGGCGATGGCCGCACAGCTCAGGGTGCGCGTGCGGGCCGCGGCGATCTCGATGGCCAGCGGCAGGCCCCCCACCAACTGGCAGATCTCAGCCACGGCCGCCAGCTCCGGCTGGTCGAATGCAACATCGCCGTGGGCGCGCTGGGCGCACTGCACGAAGAGCTGCGCGGCCGCGGACGGTGCATCGGTCGCAATCGACATGGCCAGGCCGCCCACCTCGACCACCCACTCCCCCTCGATGTCCAGCCGCTCGCGCGAGGTGACCAACAGCTTGACCTCCGGCGCGGACTGGAGGATCTCCGTCAGCAGCGGGCTGGCGTCCAGCAGGTGCTCGAAGCTGTCCAGCACCAGCAGCAGCTCTTTCTGGCGCAGGTAGTTCAGCAGTTGTTTGCGGTGGTCCCCCTTGGTGAAGGGAAAGTCGAACAGATTGCCCAGCGCCGGGATCAGCCCCACGGCTTCGACGTCGGCCAGCGCGGCCAGCCAGGCGCCGTTGATGAACATGTCGCTGCCCGTGCGCGCCAGCTCCTGGGCCAGGCGCGTTTTGCCGGCCCCTCCCAGGCCGGTCAGGGTGATCAGGCGGCAGTGCGGGCCGGCCAGGCGGCGGCGCAGATCGGCCAGCTCCCGTTCCCGCCCCACCAGGGGCGCGACGGACGCGGGGATGTTGTGGCGCCGCGCCTGCCGTGCGGCGCGGATCCGTTCGTAGAGCGCGCTGGTCTCCAGCGCCGGTTGCACCCCCAGCTCCTTCTCCAGCATCTTGCGACAGGTATCGTATTGCGTCAGGGCCGCGCTCCAGCGACCCTGGCGCGCGTGCAGCAGCATCAACTGGCGGTGCGTCTCCTCGCGCCAGGGGTCCAGGGCCAACAGCCGGCCGGCCGCCTCGGCCGCGTCGGGGTAGTCGCCGCTCTCCAGCAGCAGCAGTGTCAGGGTGTCCAGGCCGTTCAGCGCCAGATCGCGCAGCCGCACCCGCTCCACCAGCGCCCAATCCTCGAAGTCGGGCGCATCGCGCACGTAGAAGCCCTCCAGAAAGTCGCCGCGATAGAGCGCCAGCGCCTGGCGCAGCAGGCCCGCGCGCTGGCTGGCCGGCTGGCCGCTGCTGAGACGCAGCAGGTCGGCAAAGGCTGTCGTGTCCAGAAAATGGGGCGCAGCGCGGTTGAAGGCCACCGTGTCGCGGGTGATCAGCAGCCAGGGGTCGAAGAGCTTGCGCAGGTTGCTCAGCACCTGGCGCAGGTTGTTGGCCGCGGCCGCGTCGGGCATCTCCCCCCACAGCAGGCCGGCCAGCGCCTCGCGCTGATGCGGCCGGCCGCTGACGGCCAGATAGGCCAGCAGGGCCGGCGCTTTGCTGGACATAAAGTTGGCGACCGGCGCGCCGTCTTGCCTGATTTGCAGGCCGCCCAACAAAATGATCTCCAGATTCGCGGCCATATCCGACTCCAACGAATGCTTTCGGGCAACTGCTCAGGCTTGGCATTAGAAACCGGGTTTTTGTCTCGCAGACGAAACCCATGGACGCACGAGAAAAACCCGGTTTCTGAACGACTGGCTGAACAGTTACCTTTCCGAAATGATCGGGGCGGTTGCGGGAACAACCCTGGCGGCAGCAAGTATAACACAACTGCGGTCAGGCGCAAGCAGAAATGGCGCAACGGTCTTGGCAATCCGGCAGAGTTGCCAACTTTTCGGAAAGTTGGCAACTCTGTCAGATTCGCCGCGCGCTGCGTCTCCAGCAAATGATCTCCAAATGATCGACGTGTATGCTGAGGTCAATCGACGATGTTCTCGTTTCAGCAGCCCCGTCCAAAGGAGATCAGAATGACCTGCCACCTTGCGTCAGCCCACACCTTTTCTTCAGCGCACCTTGCCGTGCATCGAATTGCCTGCCGTCAGGCTCGATGGCGCCCGCTGCTGGCCATGTGGTTGGCCGCGCTGTTGCTGGCATTCAGCGCGGCCAACAGCCGGGCGGACGACCAATCGATAGGGGTGGGCAGGACGCCTGCGGCGCCTAATGCCACCTTCGTGGTCAACGACTCTGGTGACAGCGCCGACGCAGACACGGCCGATGGTTTGTGTGACGTGGATCTGGTCACGCCTGACTTGCAATGCACGCTGCGGGCCGCCATTCAGGAGGCCAACGCCCAGCCGGGGCTTGATACCATCAATTTCGATCTGCTGCCCGATAGCTTGATCATCCAGCCGGTCGCGCCGCTGCCGGAGATCAGTGAGGCAGCCATCGTGGACGCCAGCACAGACCAGGGGCCGGAACACGATCCGGCAGCGATGGCCGATGGCGATGCACCGCTGGAAACGGCCTGTGCCACGCCGACGGTGCAGATCGACGGCGCGCTGATGGGCGGCTCAACTGATGGACTGGCCATCAGCAGCGGCGGCAGCACGGTGCGCGGCCTGATTATTACCCGCTTCCCTGATGCGGGCATTTTGCTGATTTCGGGCGCGGGCAACACGATCACCTGCAACCTGATCGGCGTCGATGCTGCCGGCGCCAGCGGTCTGGGCAACGGCGGCAACGGCATCGATATCTTTCAGTCCAACAGCAACATCATCGGCGGCAGCGAGCCGACCGATGGCAACGTCATCGCCGGCAACGGCCTGAACGGCGTGAAGATCAACTCGTCCGACGGCAATTCACTGCTGGGGAACACCATCGGCGTCGATCCAACCGGCAGTGTGGCCCTGCCGAACGGCAGCAGCGGCGTTGCCGTCGTCAACAGCATCGACACTATCATCGGCGGGACGATTGCCGGCGCGGGCAATCTGATTTCCGGCAACGGCGCGGCCGGCATCTATCTGGGAAGCGACGATGAAAACGTGCCGTCGCCCAGTCTGGTGCAGGGCAACCGGATCGGCGTCGATGAAAACGGCGTGAGCGCAATTCCAAATCAGGTCGGTATCCAGATCTCCGATAGCACGGGCAACATCATCGGCGGCAGCGCGGCCGGCGCGCGCAACCTGATTTCCGGCAACACGGTGTACGGCATTTCCGTTGATGGACGGTCCAACGAGATTCGGGGCAACTGGATTGGGATTGACATAACTGGTCTCGCCGCGCTGCCCAATGGGGTGGGCGTTTACCTGCCGCCTTCGTGGGAGGGGGTTGCCAGCGAAGTCGAGGTTGTGGAGAACGTTATCAGCGGGAACACTCAGCACGGCATCTGGATGAATGAGCACCTCTACGCCTACCTGACTGGCAACCTGATCGGTGTGGGCATGGACGGCGTCACCGCGCTGGCCAACGGCGGTGATGGCGTGAACGGCAGCCGCTCCTGGTCGATCATCAACGGCAACGTCATCGCTGCCAACGGTGGCTATGGCATCGCGCTGGACGGCGCGGGCGGTGTGCCGTCGCGGTTACATGGCGACATTCTGGCCAACGCCATCGGCGCTAACGCCGATGGCTCGCCGTTGCACCCGAACGGGTTGGGCGGGATCCGATTTGCGTCCATGCCATGTTGGACGCCATGTCGAATCGAGGATAACCATGTTGTCGGCAACGGCGGCAATGGTATCACGGTGTTGGGCGACTCGCGTGTGATCATTTCCCGCAACGCCATCGCCGATCACGCTGGGCTTGGCATCGACCTGGGCGATGACGGCGTCACCCCCAATGATCCAGGCGACGCCGACGGGGGTCCGAACCTGCTCCAGAACTTCCCAGTTGTGCAGCAGGCGACGACAAATGGCAACACGGCCGAAGTAACGGTCACCTTCACCGGCAAGCCCAACACGGACATCGGCGTTGCGATCTTCAGCTCGCCGACCTGCGATCAATCGGGGTACGGAGAAGGTGCACGCTACCTGGGTGGCGCCTCAGGCATAACGAATGCCAGCGGCGCGATCACGTCGACGGTCGTGATCACGCAGACAGCGCTGCTTGGCCAGTTCGTGACTGCAACAGCCACTGGCGTCGAATATCTGGAGTTCGAGGATCGCTGGGCATACGTGACCTCGGAATTCTCTGCTTGTGCGGCTGTCGAGGCGCATGAGCTCTGCACCCCCGGCCCGCACAGCGGAACCATCACTGCTGACCAACGCTGGTGCGCGGCGAACAATCCGCATCAGATGACGGGCGACGTGACGGTGGCCCCTGGCGTGACGCTGACCGTGGAGCCGGGCGTCGTGCTCAAGGGCGCCACCACGGTGGAGCTCAACGTGCAGGGCCATCTGGCAGCCATCGGCGCACCTGCCCAGCCCATCACTTTTACATCGTCCGTCGACACGGCCTACAACCAGTGGTCGGGCATCGTCTTCGACGGCACGGCCGGCGGCGGAACGGGCGAGTTGGACTACGCCACCGTGCGCTATGGCGGGCGGCCCAACAGCATCAATCCAAACTGTACCTCCAGCGGCCTGGGCTTCAACATCGCCGCGCGCAACGTGCAGGGGGGCGAGCTGCGCATCCGTAACAGCCAGATTCGCTCGGTCGGCTTCAATTGCAACGGCCACAGCCCGGACTACGGCCTGTACGTCGACAACAGCCGCGTCGTCGTGGAGAACACGACCTTTGCCAACAACGGCATCTCCAACACTGGCGACTACGCCATCTACGTAGCCGGCGCGGCCAGCTCGCTTGGCCTGGCGGGCAACACCTTCGTCAACAACAAGAACAACCGGGTGTTGGTGGCGCCCGACGCCATGACCGGCGCCGATGTGGCCTTTGTCGCCGAGGAAGGGCTGGAGAGCTACGAGTTGAACGGCAGCTATCTGGTGCCAGCCGGCAGAACCTTGACTGTCGAGCCCGCTGTGATGGTCATGGCCAGGAGTTCCACGACCGAACTGACCGTGCAGGGCCACCTGCAAGCCATTGGCGCGCCTACGGAGCCGATCACTTTCACGTCGGCCGCCAACAGCGGCAGCAATCAGTGGGCGGGCATCGTCTTCGACGGCACGGCCGGCGGCGGAACGGGCGACCTGAACTACGCCACCGTGCGCTATGGCGGGCGGCCCAACAGCATCAACCCGACCTGCCACACCAACGGCATGGGCTTCAATATCGGCGTGCGCGACGTACAGGCGGGCGAGGTGCGCATCCGCCACAGCCAGATTCGCTCGGCTGCCTTCAACTGCAACTTCGACAGTCGGGACTATGGCCTGTACGTCAGCAACAGCCGCGTCACGGTGGAGAACACGCTGTTCGCCAACAACGGCAATTCTAACACCAGCAACCCCAGCAATGGCGACTTCGCCCTCTATGCCTCCGGGGCCAGCACCGTGTTGACCTTCGACGGCAACGTGGTGCGCAACAACCGGCGCGGCCTGCAACTGAACGGCGTCGGCGCGCAGACCCTGCGCAACAACGTCTTCAAGGATAACCCGCTGGGCGGCGTTTACGTCGCGGCCAGCGCCCAGGCGCAGCTCCTGCACACCACGTGGACGGGCAACGGCGGCGACGCGGTGACGGTGGCCAGCGGCGGCTCGGCGTCGCTTATCAACTCGATCCTCGCCAACAACACCACCGGCGTGCGGGTCAACAGCGGCGGCGCGGGCACGCTGGATCGCACCCTGTGGTACGGCAACGGAACGAACACCGTGGGAACGGTCAGCCAGACGGGATCGATGACCGGGGAGCCGTTGTTTGCCAGCGACGGCTATCACTTGTCCTATTTGTCGCCGGCGCTGGAGCAGGGCGTAGACGCGGGCGTGGCCGTGGACATCGACGACGAGGCGCGGCCGCTGCCGGCCGGCACAGGGCCAGATCTGGGCGCGGATGAGTTCGACGCCGCGCAGGAGCTGATCTTCACCAAGATCGCGCTGCCGCCGGTGTGGGAGGTGACAGGCGTCATTCCTGGCGGCAGTCTGACGCAGCGTTACCTGCTGCCCTTCCGCTACGGCAGCCCGGACCAGAACGCAGCGCCGCTGGATGTGACCATCACCGATACCCTGCCCGCGCCGCTGTCGCTGGTCAGCCAGACCCACTGGCCGCCCATGGGCTTTAGCCAGACCGGCCAGGCGTTGACCTGGCAGACGCAGACGCCGCTGGCGCGCGGCCAGTCGGGCATGATCGACATCACGACGCGCTACGCCAACCCGCAGCCCGGCCAGGTGCTGACCAACACGGCTGCACTCAACACGCTCATGGCGCAAGCTGTCAGCGAGACGCCCCTGGTTGCGCCGATTTTGATCAAACCGGGCACGGGCGAACTGTGTCCTGGCAACGTAGACATCCGCGGCGTGGCCCAGCCGGGAGTCACTGTGCATCTGTACATCAACAGCGCTCCGCTGGCCCAGATCGCAACCAACGCCGCGGGCGAGTTCAGCGCCACCTATAACTACGGCGGCAGCGCGACGGAGACGTTGACGGCCCAGGCTTGCACGGCCGGCGGGCAGTGCAGCGCGGTCAGCTCGCCTGTGACCTTGCGTCCGCCGCTGAGCTTCTGGTGCCCGCAGCGCTCGCAGTGGGAGGGCACACCGGCAGTGGGGCCGAAGGCCGGCCAGCACCTGGTCTTCAACTTCCGCGACGCCAGCGGCGAGTTTTCCAGCCAGAACTGGCGCATTCCCGGCGTCTACGGCTTCTGGAACACCACCCTGCACCTGCGCGCCTGCAACTGCCCGCCGGCCAGCGGCACCACCGCCCCGCCCAGCAGCGTCTGGCTGTTCGCCGACGGCGTGCGCTACGATCCGACCGGCAGCCACCCCGACTACACTTTCGCCGTCACCGGCGGGGCGCACAACGTGGTCTTCTGGGCCAACTGCGGCGGCAACTTCGTCTCGTCGACCGGCATCATCCTGATCGACCCGGACGGCTACGTCTTTGACGTGACGCAGGGCTTCGACCCCAACGACCCGACTGCGCATGCAATTCCGGGCGTCACCGTCACGCTTTACTGGAACTCGGAGGAGTGGGGCGGCTGGACCCCGTGGCCGGCGGCGTTGTACAACAACCAGGTCAACCCGCAGGTGACGGGCAGCGACGGCTACTTCGCCTTCTTCACCCCGCCCGGCCAGTACTATCTGCAAGTGGACGGCAAGCCGGGCTACCAGCCGTGGCGCAGCCCGGTGATCACCGTGGTCAACGAGATCGTGCATGTCAATGTGCCGGTCACGCCCTGGACCGAGCCGCCGGCCATCGAAGCGGTGACGGAGATTCTGCTGACCGCCAGCGGCCCGCAGCCGGCCAGCGTCACGGTGCCGGCCGGCACGACAGTGCAGTGGCGGGCCGAGGTCGATGGCCTGCTGCTGCCCGCCGAGCTGGCCGCGCTGGCCGAGAACCCGGTGCTGCATCCGCTGAGCGTGGTCAATCCCATCAGCAGCACGCTGGGCTGGGACGGCGGCATGTTGCAGCCTGGCCAGGTCTACCAGCGGCAGGTGACGCAGCCGGGCACGTACTTCTACCGCGACGGGCTGGGCAACACCGGCCAGCTCTGCGTCGACGCGTGCGCGCCGCTGGCGGTCGCGCTGGCCGCCTTCGAGGCCGCCGCCCAGCCGGGCCACATCCTGGTGAGCTGGGAGACGGTGAGCGAGGTGGACAACGCCGGCTTCAACCTCTACCGTGGGCTGGATGGCGACTGGGAGAGCGCGACGTTGCTGGGCTTTTTCCCTTCACAGGCGCCGGGCAGCGCTCAGGGCGCGGCCTACACCTGGCAGGACGATGACGTGGCCGCGGGGCAGACGGCCTGGTACTGGCTGGAGGATGTGAGCCTGAGCGGGGTCGCCACGCGCCACGGTCCGGTCAGCGTCGCCATGCAGACGCCGACCGCGGTGACTTTGACCGGGCTGGAGGCGCGGCCTGCCGCCGCCGGCGGGGCTGAGGGGTGGCTGCTGGCCGGGCTGCTGGCCTTGCCCCTGGCGCTGCGCCGCTGCCGGCGCGCGTAACTGGGCGGGCAGGGGGCAGGACGGGGCGAAAGATGCCATCCTTTCGGAAAGGATGGCATCTTTGTGTCTATAGGCGCGAGATTGTGACTTTTGTCGCAGCGTGTCATAGGGAAATCGGCTAGGATAGTAGGCAGTTTGGATGCGCTTCTTCGGTCTGTCAACAGCAGAGTTCGAGATACCCCATGGAACCCCTCCCAGTCATCGACCAGAAGCTTTGCACAGGTTGCCACCGCTGTGTCGACGTCTGCCCGACGCAGGTGTTGGTTCAGGTAGCCGGCAAGGCGTTCTTGGCCTTTCCCGAACGCTGCACCTACTGCACCGCCTGCGAAGATGTTTGCCCGGAGGACGCTATCTCCCTGCCGTTTCTGATCGTCCTGGCGCCGCCCACGGCATCGTGAAGGCGCCGCCCATTCGCCCATTCACCCATTCACCATTCACCATTCACCATTCACCCATTCACCCATTCACCATTCACTCGTTCACTCGTTCACCCATTCACCCATTCTCACCCACCCCCAGAAGGAGACTCACCATGAAACGACTGATCCTCTTGACCATGATCCTGCTCTTGCTGGTGTCGGCGCTGGCCGGCTGCAGCAAAGGCAAGGAGACACCCACGGCAGTCGTCGCCGAGGGCGGTCTGCCCGCCGACGCGATGGCCATTGCCCAGGAGCGCGGTCTGACGCCGGCCGACATCAACGCCGCGCTGAAGACTTTCGTGCCCAGCGGCAAGTGGGATGACTATTACATGTTCACCTCAGGCGGCCACAGCGGCAACCTGATCGTGATCGGCATCCCCTCCATGCGCATCCTCAAGAACATCGCCGTCTTCACGCCGGAGGCCTGGCAGGGCTACGGCATCGGCGACCTGGGCTCTGAGGCGGTGCTGGACGGCGGCAACGTCGATGACGTCAAGATCCGCATGGGCGACTCGCACCACCCGGCGCTGAGCGAGACCGCTGGCGACTACGACGGCCAGTGGGTCTTCATCAACGACAAGGCCAGCGCGCGCGTGGCGGTGATCGATCTGCGCGACTTCCGCACCAAGCAGATCGTCAAGGACCCCAACATCATCAGCAACCACGGCTCGACCTTCGTTACTCCCAACACCGAGTACGTCATCCAGGGCACGCAGTACGCGGTGCCCATGGGCTGGGAATATGCGCCCATCGAGAACTACAAGGAAGAGTACCGCGCGGTCATCACGCTGTGGAAATTCGACCGCGACAAGGGCCGCATCATCCCCGAGGAGTCCTTCAGCATCGAAGTGCCCCCCTACTGGCAGGACCTGTGCGACGCAGGCAAGCTGGTCAGCGAGGGCTGGGGCTTCTGTAACTCCTTCAACACCGAGCTCTTCACCGGCGGCAACATGCAGGGCAATCCCCAGTTCGAGTCGGGCGTCAGCCAGCGCGACATGGACTACCTGCACATCTTCAACTGGAAGAAGGCCGCTGAGGTGATCGCGGCTGGCAAGTACGAAGAGATCAACGGCATGCGTGTGATCCGCATCCCCACGGCTGTGGAGGAAGGGATCCTCTATCTGGCGCCGGAACCCAAGAGCCCGCACGGCGTCGACGTCACGCCCGATGGCAAGTACATCGTGGTGGCCGGCAAGCTGGACCCGCACGTCACGGTCTACGCCATGAACAAGATCGAGCAGGCCATTGCCGACAAGAAGTGGGCCCCTGACGAGTTCGGCGTGCCGGTGCTGGACTTCGACTCGGTGATGCTGGCGCAGGTGGAGCTGGGCCTCGGACCGCTCCACACCCAGTTCGATGGCCAGGGCAATGCCTACACCAGCCTCTTCCTGGACAGCGCGCTGGCCAAGTGGAAGCTGGGCGGCGATGATCCGGCGGCCTATGCGCTGCTGGAGAAGACGCCGGTGCAGTACAACGTCGGCCACATCGCCGCCGCCGAGGGTGACACGGTCAGCCCCGACGGCAAGTACCTGGTGGCGCTGAACAAGTGGGCGCTGGATCGCTTCCTGCCCGTCGGCCCGCTGCTGCCGCAGAACCTGCAGTTGATGGATATCACCGGCAGCCCGCAGGTGATCTACGACATGGCCATGGGCGTCGGCGAGCCGCACTACGCTCAGATCGTCAAAGCTGACAAGCTCAGCCCGATCAACGTCTACCCTGAGATCGGCTGGGATCCCATCGAGTGGAAGGTGTCGGAGTTCGCGACCAAGGCCGGCGAGGAGCGCATCGAGCGCGACGGCAATCAGGTGACTATCTTCAGCACCTCGATCCGCTCGCACCTGACGCCCGACCGCATCGAGCTGAAGCAGGGCGACCACGTCACCTGGCACATCACCAACATCGAGACCGCCCACGACGCGGTGCATGGCTTCCAACTGGGCGGCCAGAACGTCAGCCTGAGCATCGAGCCCAGCGCGACGGTCAGCTTCGAGTTCGACGCCAACAACAGCGGCACCTACGCCTACTACTGCACCGAGTTCTGCTCGGCCCTGCATCTGGAGATGATGGGCTACATGCTGGTGGCGCCGTAAGTTTACGTAATACGTCATGCGTAACCCGTAACCCGGAGTGGGCGACAGTTGGGTGCTCACTTCGGGTTGCGGCGGAATGTGGAACACGCAATGCGTAACCCGTAACCCGGAGTGGGCGACAGTTGGGTGCTCACTTCGGGTTG
>JACSRL010000241.1 GCA_014879765.1 Anaerolinea sp.
GTGGCCTTGCCGCGCGCGTCGTACAGCCGCCACACGGCCTTGTCGCCGGGGTTGAGGGTCTTGGCGGCCGACTCGCTGATCTTGATGGCCGGCGTCCAGCCGGCCCCGGTCTGCACGCTGACCAGCTTGTAGACGCCATCCAGCGCGGCCTGGCCGGCCGAGGTGATCAGCCGCGTGCCCACGCCGTAGGTCAGGCGGCGGATCAGCGCCTCGGGGTCCACGCCGTAGCGCGATGCTTCCTGGGCGATTTGGGTGGTGATCTGCCAGATGGTCAGCTCGTCCAGGTCGTTGCTGAGCACGATGGTGGTGTCGGGGAAGCCGGCCGCGTCCAGTTGCTTGGCGGCCTGGATCGACAGATAGGCCAGGTCGCCGGAGTCCAGCCGGATGCCCACCGGCCGGTGGCCTTTGCGGCGCAGCTCCTCGAAGACGGTGATGGCATGGGGCACGCCGCTGCCCAGGGTATCCACCGTGTCCACCAGCAGCAGGCAGTTGTCGGGGTAGACCTGGGCGTAGGCGCGGAAGGCGGCCAGCTCCCCCTCGCCCAGCGCCATGAAGATCTGCACCATGCTGTGGGCGTGGGTGCCCTTGGGGTCCAGCCCCATGACGTGCGACAGGCCGACGTTGGAGCTGAAATCAGCGCCGCCGATCAGCGCGGCCCGGCCGCCGGCGTTCACCCCCCGTTCCGGCCCGCGGCGCATGCCGAACTCCATCACCGCGCTGTGGCCGGCCACCTCGCGCAGCCGCGCGGCCTTGGTGGCGATCAAAATCTGGTAGTTGAGCAGGTTGAGCAGCGGGGTCTCCAGGATCTGCGCCATGGCCATCGGCCCGCGCACCACCGTCAGCGGCGCATCGGGGTGGACGACGCGGCCCTCGGCGATGGCGTGCAGGGTGATCCCCTCGAAGTGGCCGTTGGCGCGCAGCCAGGCCAGAAAGTCGTCGCCGAAGATGCGCTCGCCGGCCAGGCCGCGCTGGCTGCGCAGGCGCTCGATGTCGTCGTCGGTGGCGCGGGTCTGCTGCATCCAGTCCACCAGCCACTCCAGCCCGGCGTTGATGCAGTAGCCGGCCTGATGCGAGCCATAGTTGGGATAGCGGCGGAAGAAGTGGTCGAACTGCGCCGGCCGCTCATGCAGGCCCAGGCGGAAATAAAGCTGGGCCATGGTCAGTTGGTACTGGTCGGTGAACAGCAGGCCCTCGGCGATCTGTTGGTGCAAATGGCGCATGGTCGCTCTCCTTGGTGCAGCCGGTGTGGCGTCGTGGCCTGAATTATACGCCGGAGGGGTTGAAACAAAAAGCTGCCCGCGCCGTTGAACAGCAATGTGGATTAGTCTGCCCCAACAAGGTAACAAGCGCATGAACAACTCTGATCATCCGATTCGGTTGCATCCCACAACGGGAGCGTGCATGGCGCGGCGCGGCTGGCCGGCCCGGCTGGCGCGCCCCAGCCTGGGGCTGGGCCTGGCCGGCCTGCTGTTGGCCGCATTTCTGGCTGTGGCCGCGGCGCAGGGCGCGCCCCCGCAGCAGGCCGCCGCAACGGACGGCGCGGCCGCGCCGCTGACGCTGGCCTGGCTGTCGCAGGATGCCTCGGCCAGCACCGGCGCGGCCTGGGGGGATGTGGACGGCGACGGCGACCTGGACCTGGCGGTGAGCAACGTCAACGGCCCCAACCGGCTCTACATCAACGTGGGCGGCGAGCTGCGCAGCGACGCGCCCGGCGCCTGGGTCTCGGCCGAGAGCGATGCCAGCTATGCGCTGGCCTGGGGGGATGTGGACGGCGACGGCGACCTGGACCTGGTGGTGGCCAACGGCGTGCGCTGCGAACGCGTCAGCACGCCGTTGGGCGTGCAGAACCCCTGCACCCCCGGCCGCGAGCGGCTCTATCGCAACGACCGCGGCCAGTTGACCGGCCGCGCGGTCTGGTCTTCCAACCGCGCCGACGACTCGCGCGCCCTGGCATTGGCCGACGTGGACGGCGACGGCGATCTGGACCTGGCCGTGGCCAACGTGCTGCCGGAGCGCGGCTGCAGCGCGGGACAGCCCTGCCCTCTGGCCGCCAACCGGCTTTATCGCAACGACGGCGGCCGCTTCAGCCAGGACTCCACCTGGGCCTCGACCGACATGGAGGACAGCATGGCGCTGGCCTGGGCCAACCTGGACGACGACCCGCCGCTGGAGCTGGTGGTGGGCGGCCAGAGCGGCGTGGCGGTCTACGACAACGGCCCGGCCGGCCTGGCGCGCTCGGCCACCCCGTTGGCCGCGGCCGATGGCGCGGTCATCGACCTGGCGCTGGGCGATGTGACCGGCGATGGCCGCCCGGATGTGGTGGCCGCCGGCGGCCGCGAGCTCCGCCAACTGTGGCTGGTCAGCCGGGAGCGCGGCAGCGAAAGCTGGCAGAGCGGCTGGGCGATGACCACCACCCAGTCCATCCAGTCGCTGGCGCTGGGGGACATGGACGCGGACGGCTACGAAGATCTGGCGGTGGGTGCAGACTGCGCCGCCACCCGCAGCCAGTGCCGGCTCCGGGTCTACCGCAACCAGGAGGGCCGCATCGCGGCGCAGGAAAGCTGGCAGAGCGAGGACAACGTCAACGCGGCCGGCCTGGCCTGGGGCGACGTGGATGGCGATGGCGACCTGGACCTGGCCGTGGGCGCGGGCAACGCCTCCAACCAGCCCAATCGTCTCTACCGCAACACCAGCCAGCCGCTGGCGGCCGCCCAGGTCTTGCCCCAGCGCGGCGACGGCGCGCCCGTCTCAGCTGCCTGGGCCGATGTGGATGGCGATCAGGATCTCGACCTGGCGCTGGGCTTTTCCCGGCAGTGCAGCACCAGCGTCGCGGCCTGCACCCCCGGCCAGCTCTGGCTTTACCGCAACCAGCAGGGCGTGCTGGAGCGCCAGCCTG
>JACSRL010000520.1 GCA_014879765.1 Anaerolinea sp.
CTAGTACAGAACGGCCTAAATAACTCGTTAGTTTATGTCTCCAGAGGCTTGCCCTGGTAGGTCCATTTGAAGGGTTTTGCCATCGTTCGATTGTAGTAGTCAATGAATGCCAGGACTTTGGCCTTGAGGTCATCAACGGAGGTGAAAGAACCACGCTTCAGCAACTTACGCGCCAGGATACTGAGCCATATCTCAATCTGATTGAGCCAGGAACAGTGGGTAGGTGTGTAATGGAAGACGATCCGATGAGCAGGATCGCTGAGAAAGGCGGCACGGGTCTGGCGATTATGCAGGATGCCAGACTCGCCTTTCACACCCAAGTCGATGTCCAGATCAGATTCTTGAGCCACCCAGCGCACCAGAGCTTCGGATCGATGGGTGTCAAGGTTGTCGACGACGAAGTGCCAACGCTTAACCATCAGGTCTGTGGCAACCACAGCCTGAACGTGGGCCAGAAAGTCGGCTTCCTTTCGAGTTGGACCACAGAACGGAGCGATGATGTGACCGCTAGCCACATCGCGGCTCAAGATGAAAACACGGGTGCCGTGACGGATGTATTCAAACTCAATGCGCTCAACCTTGCCCGGCGCCAAGGGCAAACCAGGGTACTTGTGCTCCAAGGCCTGAACACCCGTCATTTCATCGGTGCTGACGATGCGCTCACCTTGTTGTGTCAGGCTGAGCGCATCGCGGTACAACTGGCAAATGTCTTTGACCTTGGCGTCAAAGTCGGGATCATGCGACGGGGTTAGCCAATAGCGCCAGAGATGTGGACGTAGGCCCCCCTTTTTAGGATACGACTGGCATGTCGCTCCGATATCTGGTCCACAATCTTTCGTCGCTTGATCTCATCCGCAATTTCACGACCTGTCCACTGACTGATGGGCCGACCAGACTTCTCTGGTGCTTCACAAGCCAGAGCCTCAATCTGACATACCTGCTCATCTGTGATCCGTCTAGGTTTGCCGGGACGAGGTTCATCACTCAGACGATCTTCCACCGGTAGGTCTTCCAGCGTCGCTGGCGCTTGGATCAGCCAACGCTTCCGCCAGAGGCGAACCGTATCTCGGGTAATGCCCAGCTGCTCGGCGATCCGGCTATTGCTTAGTCCCTGTGTCGCTTTTAGCACAATCTGGGCTCGCAACGCAATCTGCTGCGGCGTGCTATAACGCCGGACCACCTTCTCAAGAGCATTACGTGCCGCCTCATCCAATTCGATTCTCTCAGCCGTTGGACCACGCATGATATTACTCCTACGTCACAAGAGGTTTCTCCATTCACCGTGCTCATATTATACCACAATATACCGGCGATTTATTTACGCCGACCTGTACTAGTACCGCGCAAATGTCCATTTGATGGTCATGGATTCGCCAATTTGATAGCCCTTAACAGAGATAATTCGGCGACGACAACCGGGAAACTTCCGTCAAATCATGCTCGACAAAACAGTGGCGCATTTAAGAGAGTGACATGCAAAAAATCTCCTCCATACTGTTGGTTATCTTATTGGTGGCTGCGTGCAGCGCCAATACCGCCGATACGCCTGTGGATACACGGGCCAACCCAGACAGGGAGCAGATGCGCATCAGCTTTGCCTTGCCTGACTGGGAGTTGGCGCTAGGCTGGTGGGATGGGCTGGCGGAGGAGTTCGAAGCTCAGAACCCTGATGTTCATGTCACACTCAAGCCATTCAGCGAGGTATTGGGTCTCCCTGCTGGCGAGTTCCATATGACAGATGACTTCATGCTCAAACTTGCCTCATCGTCCGACGCATTCCAGGTATTGTTCCTGGCCGGTATCGATGGCGAAACCGTACGCAACGGGCTGGTACGCGATCTGAAACCTTTCATGGATGCCGACCCGAAATTTCGGAGCGACGACTTCACGCCTGGTGCGCTGGAGGCGGCTGCCTGGGACGGTGGGGTTTGGGCTATGCCAACCGCGCTGGACTATGAGATCATTCTGTTCGACAGAGATGCCTTTGACAAGGCCAACGCACCCTATCCTGAGAACGGCTGGACCTGGGATGATTTCGCAGCCACAGCTCGCACCCTGACACTCCGTGAGGGCGACCAGGTGACACGATGGGGGTTTGTGCAGGACGATTTCACATTTGCGCCGGCAAGGCTCGTTGAATTGCGCACCGGACCCTTGCTGGACGACGCAACCATGCCGCCAACGCTGCGCTTCACCGAGGCAGAGGTGAAAGAGGTGGTGCAATGGTGGGCAGACCTGATTCTGGAGGAAGATGTGATGCCTTTCAAGCCCCTTCCAGAGCCAACCAAGGGCGAGTCTACGTGGATCGAACAGGGAATCGCCGCCATGTCCTCGGGTACGGTCTCTGGCTCGATGTGGGCGCGAAGTAAACAGCCACAAGGAATAGGAATGGCGCCCTATCCCGTCGACGGGCCGGATTCCAAGACAACACCGATTCACATAGTACAGGTAGCTATGAGCGCTGGAACGGCTTACCCCCAAGCCGTCTGGCGCTGGCTTGACTTTCTCTCTCGCCAGTCGCCCAGCCAGCCCGGCAAAATACCAGCGCGGCGTTCCGTGGCGGAGATGGCAGGTTTTTGGAATAATCTCGACGAGGAGACAGCCGCAACGCTTCGGTTTGCCGTCAACCACGCTATCGCGCCATCGCGTCTCATGACCGATTGGCCCGCTGCTTACGAAGCTTTGAACGCTGAACTGCGAGCCGTGTTCAATGGAGAAAAATCGGTTACAGAGGCGTTGGCGGCCGCCCAGGCGCAGGCCCTATCCGGTCTGGCAGCCGAAGCTGACCGGCGCAGCGCTGCCACGCCGGTAGTGATGACTGTCGCCACGGTCGAGCCTCCGCCTGCTGTGGGAGCGACTACTATTACCTTTATTCCCCTGGGCGGCGACCTGGGCATCGATCCTTTTCGCGACGCAGCGAGCCGGTTTCATAAGAGCTACCCCGGCGTGGTGGTCGAGGTCAGGAACCCCGACTTTGCCGGCAGCAACGTAGCGGTTCTGGCTGGTCAGGTTGACTGCTTCCAGGCCATTCCCAGCCTGGACGATCCAAAGACACTGAGCGCTATCCTGAACCTGGATCCTCTTCTGGAGGCCGATCCGTCCCTTAGCATCGGTGACTTCTTTCCTGCGCTTGTGGATCAACATCGCCGGGCTGGGCAGACTTGGGGCCTGCCGGCAGCGGCACAACCATACGTTATCGAGTACAATCGAGAGTTGTTCGACGAGGCCGGGCTTGATGCCCCCGCAGTGGATTGGACGTTGAACGAGTTTCTAACCCTTGCGCAGGCCCTGACTCAGGAGAGCGCCGAGGGCAAGCAGTATGGCTTTGTCGGCATCTACGAGACATTCGACCTGATGTTGTTTGTCGAGCAGCTAGGTGGCCGCATTCTGGACGACACCCAGTACCCACCGGCGGCCGCCTTCGCCGATCCGGCCACGGTGGAGGCTGTCCAGTGGTATGTCGATCTGGCCATGCGCCACGGCGTCAAGCCAATTCTTGCCAGCGAGGAGGAGCGAGAGACGTTGATCGGCGCAGATCGAGCTGCTATGTGGTCAGGGTCTTTCGACCGGTATGGGGATTTGAACATTGGCGTTCTTCCCTTCCCCGCAGGATCTGATGCCGCCCCTGCGCCGATCCTGAACACCAATGGCTTCTTCATCTCAGCCAAGGCAACTGCGCCGCAGGCCTGCTGGGAGTGGATCAAGTTCTTGACCACACAGCCCAGCATCGTGCAGGGACTGCCTGCTCGCCGGTCGGTAGCCGCCTCGGAAGCTTACCGTCAACGGGCGGGAGCGGAACAGGCTGATGTCTACGTAGCCTCCATCGAGAACAACCAAACGCCCTCAGTCTTCCTGCGATTGATCGGCCAAAATTGGCTGGGCCCCTACGTCTTCTGGCTGGAGGATGCCTATCGACAGATCGTCGAGAATGGCCTGCCAACAGAAGCGGCGCTGACCCAGGCGCAGGAGAAGGCAGATGCCTATCGCGCCTGTGTCGTTGCCAATCAGGTGCTCAACGACCCACAAGGTTATCGGACTTGTGCGGAACAGGCCGCCCCCAGCAGGTGATGGAGCAGGGACTGTTTGAAGCACTCTGATCCTCCGTTTGTCTATTGCTGGCGGGGCAGAAACCAGAACTGCGCACTAGCTGTTGATCGTCATGCCTGATTTGGCGAACGTATTGATCTATGGTACTAATCCTTGCATGGCGGCTGTCTGCAAAATCCCAAGAGGATCAGGAAGATGAACCGTAACCGTCGGTGGTTGCCAGTTCTGATAGCGTTCGCTATCCTGCTTGCCAGTTGCCGCGCAGGCGCGGACTCCGCCCAAAACGAGGCCATCCCCACGGCCGTCCCCACTGCCATCGTCCCCGAAACGCCCACCTACGTCGTCCAGCGTGGCGAGGTGGTGCGCCAGATCGATTTCACCGCCCGGGTGGCGCCAATCGACGAGGCCCGGCTCTTCTTCCGCAAAGACGGCTATGTGCAAACAGTGGCGGTGGCGCAAGGGGACATCGTCCAGGCCGGCGATGTGCTGGCTGAACTGGACGCGGCCGCGCTACAGCGCTCGTTGGAACGGGCCAGGCACAGCCTGCAGGTGGCGCAAGAACAGTTGGCCGGGGCTGGGCAAACCCACCAGGACGATCTGGCGCGCGCCAGACTGGCGCTGGCAACTGCCCAGGCCAGGTTGGATGGTGCCGAGACCAGACTGGCCGACGATTTGGCGCATGCACGCGCCAATCTGGCCATCAAGCGCCAGCAACTGGCCAAAGCCCAGGCCCAGGACCCTTCTCCCAAGCGAGCCAAGGCTGAGGCCGAGCTGGAGCAGGCTCGTATCACCTTGCAGCAAGCGCAGGTAGCCTACGACGCCATCGCCTGGCGCAGCGATATCGCTGCCAGCGCCCAGGCTGCCGCCCTGCAGCAGGCCACCCTGGAGCACGAAAAGGCCCAGGCCACCTACGATCTGGCACTTCAGGAGATAGAGGCTTACCCCTACGACATCGCCATCTTGCAGCAGGGGGTGGCTACCGCCCAACTGGAAGCGCAGCGGCTGGAGCAAAGCGAGGTGGACTTCGACCTGCAAGCGGCCGTGGCATTGGCCCGATTGGAGCTGGAGATTCTGGAGCGCGGCCTTCATCCCCAGATCGAGCGGACGGCGGCGGCCGCTCAGTTCGAGCTGGACGACCTGGAAGCGCAGTTGGAGGAGGCCCGCATCGTCGCCACCATGGACGGGGAAGTGGTGTCGGTGGCGGTTGCTCCCGGCCGCGCCGTCGAAGCCTTCAAGCCGGTCATCATCGTGGCCGACCCCAGCGGTCTGGAGATCAGCGCGCAGTTGTCCGCCCAGCAGATGCGCGAGCTAACCGAGGGCCAGGAGGTGTCCTTGTGGCCGGCCGACTATCCGGGGCAGGCGCTGGCCGGCGTCATCCGCCAACTGCCCTACCCCTACGGCAGCGGCGGCGGCAGCGAGACCCTGGAGAACGCCGATAGCGCCACCCGCATCAGTCTGGACTTCGCCAGCCTGCCGGCCGGCGTCGTCCTCGAAACCGGCGACCTGGTGCGGGCTACCGTGGTGCTGGAGCGCAGGCAGGACGTGCTCTGGCTGCCGCCGGCCGCGATCCGCACCTTCAGCGGACGTCAGTTCGTCGTCGTCCAGGATGGCGATGCCCAACGCCGGGTGGATGTGGTGTTGGGCATCGAAAGCGAGCAGCGGGTGGAGGTGAAGAGCGGCGTGCAGGAAGGGCAGACGATCGTGGGACAATGAGATGAACTTCTTGCTCAGCTTGCTCGCTATCATACCGGTCAGTCTACACCGCATCTGGCATCAGCGGGTGTTGATGGGCTGCCTGTTTCTGGGCATGCTGGCAGCCACATCGCTCAGTGTCAGCATCCCGCTCTACGCCGATGCCGTCCATTTCAGTCTGCTCCAGGAGCAACTTCTGGACGAGGAGCAGCCCCGCCCGCCGTTCGCTTTTCTCTTCCGCTACATCGGCGCCTGGCACGGGCCTATCTCTTGGGAGGCCTATGGTCCCATCGACGCCTATCTGACCGCGCAGGGGCCGGACGCTCTGGGCCTGCCCGCGCGTTTGGCCGTGCGCCATGTCAGAACCGACAACTTCCGTCTCTTTCCTGGCGAGGGGGGCTCGTCGGATATCTATGGCCGGCGGGAACCGTTGCTCTGGACCAGTCTGGCCTTCATCAGTGACCTGGCGCAGCACATCGACCTGCTGGAGGGCCAGTTTCCCCAGCCCGACGGCGATGCCGCTGGTCCCATCGACCTGCTGGCCAGCCAGGCGCTGGCCGAGGAGCTGGGCCTACAGGTCGGCGAACAGTATCTGCTCTTCGACAGCAACAGCGACCTGCAACTGCCGATACGCATCGCCGGCGTCTGGCGGCCGCGCGACCCGGCCGAACCGTTCTGGTTCTACAGCCCTGACGCCTTCGACAAGATTCTGCTGTTGCCGGAGGAGACTTTTGTTCAACGGCTGGCGCCGGCGCTCGCCAACCCGGTCTACCAGTCCGTCTGGTATCAAGTGTTCGATGGCGAGCAGGTGCGCAGCGATGATGTGCCTGGCTTGCTGGGGCGGGTGGCCGCGCTACAGGCCAGAGCCGCCGCCTTGCTGCCCAACATCGGCCTGGATGTCTCGCCGGTGAATGCGCTACAGGCCTACCGGCGTGAGGCCCACCAACTGGTCCTCCAGTTGACGATCTTTAGCCTGCCCGTCTTCGCCCTGCTGCTCTACTTTGTGGCGCTCATCGGCGGGCTGGTGGTGCGGCGGCGCCAGAACGAAATCGCCGTGCTCAGGAGCCGCGGGGCATCGCGCTGGCAGGTGGTAGGCATGCATCTGCTGGAGGGGCTGTTGCTAGGCGCTGTCTGTCTGGGGATCGCGCTGGCACTGGGTAGCCTGCTGGCCCGGCGCTTGGGCGCCATCCACACGTTTCTGGACCCGGGCCTGCTGACCAAACCATCGGCGCTCGCGATCGTCTGGTCGTCCACGGCCCTGCTCTTCGCGGGCGCTGCGGTGCTGCTGAGCATTGCCGCCAGCTTGCTGCCCAGTCTGGCGGCCTCCCGCCATACCATCGTGACCTACAAGCAGGAGGTGGCCCGCTCCTTGCGCCGGCCGGCCTGGCAACGCTTCTATCTCGACTTCCTGCTGCTGCTGCCGGCCTTGTATGGCTACTTCATGCTGCGCCAGCAGGGAACGCTCTCGCCGGTCTCCAGTCTCCGATCCCCGCTCTCTTCCGGCGATCTCTTCCAGAACCCGCTGCTGTTTGTGGCGCCGGTCCTGTTCTGCTTTGCCCTGGCGCTGCTGTTCATTCGCCTCTTCCCTGCGCTGATGGGCATCCTGGCCTGGCTGGCAGGCCGGCTGCCGGGCGTATGGTTGTTGTTGGCCCTGCGCCATCTGACTCGCTCCGCGGCTGCCTATACCGGTCCGCTGGCCCTGCTGACTCTGACGTTGAGTCTGGCAGCCTTTACCGGCTCCATGGCCCTCACCCTGGACCGCCACCTCACGGAGCAGGTCTACTACCAAATCGGCGCCGACCTGCGCCTGGCAGAGCTGGGAGAAAGCACCGAGACCCCCGAAAGGCCAGGCGTCTCGCAGCAGCCCACCGCAGCGCAGGAGCAGACAGGCCCCAAGTGGCTCTTTCTGCCCGTCAGCGAGCATCTGCGGGTACACGGCGTGCAGGGGGCGGCGCGCGTCGGTGAGTTCACGGCTATCCCCCGCCTGGGCGACAGCCAGAGCGGCGGCGTGGGTCGCCTCCTCGGCGTGGACCGGGTGGACTTCGGCCAGGTTGCCTTCTTCCGCCCGGATTTCGCCGCCGGCCAGCCGCTGGTTGCCCTGATGAACAGGCTGGCGTCAGGCCCCGATCGTGTGCTGGCCAGCCGCTCCTTTCTCGACCGCCATAGCTTCGCCATAGGCGACCGGCTGGTGCTCAACGTACAGGCCTTTGGGGAGCGAGCCGAGATACCCTTCGTGGTGGCCGGCGCGTTCGACCTCTTCCCCTCGACCTATCCCACCGATGGGCCGGTCTTCGTCGCCAACCTGGACTACATCCACGACCGTCTGGGCGAGATCGTCCCCTACGACGTCTGGCTGCGTCTGGCGGAGCAGGCTGATCCCGGCGCGGTGACGGCCGGCGTTCGTAGCCTGGGCTTGCAGGTGTTGACCGTGCAGGACGCCCGCGGCGAGATCGTCGCCGCGCAGAGCAGGCCGGCGCGCCAGGGCGCTTTCGGCCTCTTGTCGGTCGGCTTTCTGTCAGCCGCCGGTTTGACCATCCTGGGCTTTCTGGTGTACAGCGTGGTCTCCTTCCAGCGCCGTTTCATCGAACTGGGCATGTTGCGGGCGATTGGCCTCTCCGCCGTCCAGCTTGCGCTCTTCCTCCTGCTGGAGCAAACGACGATCCTGCTGACCGGCGCGCTGGTAGGCACGGCGTTGGGCGTTTGGACCAGCAAGCTCTTCATCCCCTTTCTACAGATCGGGCCTCAGACGCCGCCTTTCGTGGTGCGCATTGCCTGGAACGAGCTGTGGCTCATCTACGCGATCTTTGCCGCCATGCTGGCGTTGGTCATGACCGTGTTGGCAATGCTCCTGCTGCGCATGCGCCTGTTCGAGGCGGTCAAGCTGGGGGAGGCGGTGTGACCGGTCCCTCTTCTCCCCTGCTCATCTGCGACAACCTGGTCAAGATCTACCAGGTCGCCGGCCTTGAGGTCGTGGCGCTACAGGGTCTTGATCTGTCCGTGACCCGGGGCGAGATCCTGGGCATCGTCGGCGCTTCTGGCTCCGGCAAGTCGTCGCTGCTCAACATCCTGGGCGGCCTCGATCGGCCCTCGGCCGGCCAGGTGGTCGTCGACGGCCAGGACCTGCTCAAGCTCTCCGACGCCGCATTGGACCGCTATCGGCGCAGACAGGTGGGTTTTGTCTGGCAACAGCCCGCCCGCAACCTGCTCCCCTATCTCTCCGTGGAGCAGAACCTCGATCTGCCTATGGCGGTGGCTGGTCTGGCCTCTGGAGAGCGCCGGCAACGCGCCCGGGGCTTGCTGGAACGGGTGGGTCTGTGGGAGCATCGCGCCCACCGGGTGGCCCAGCTTTCCGGCGGGCAGCAACAGCGAACCGCCATCGCTGTGGCGCTGGCCAACCGCCCCCAATTGCTGCTGGCCGACGAGCCCACCGGCGAGGTCGACTCGGCCACGGCGCAGGGCCTGTTCGACCTCTTTCGCGAGCTGAACCGTACCGCAGCGTTGACCATTGTGGTCGTCTCTCACGATCCACAGATCACCCGCCAGGTAGACCGGGTCGTGGCGATCCGCGATGGCAAGACCAGCAGTGAGCTGGTCAGGGACGCGCCGGCCCAGGCGGTTCATTCCAGCCAGGAAGCGCCGCCGTCGCCCGTCGCACCCGGTGGGGCGCTACGTGGATTTCTACGTCGCCAAGTTCATTCCAGCCAGGAAGCGCCGCCGTCGCCCGTCGCCCCGGACTACCACGAGTACGTGGTGCTCGATTCGGCTGGCCGGCTACAGGTGCCGCAGGAATACCTTGCACAGTTCGGCATCGGCGACCGGGCAACGCTGGAGGTGACCCGCGAGGGCATCATGATCCGGCCAGCGGCCGGCCGGCCTGTTGCCACAAAACCCCTGTTGCCAGAGCTGGCGGAGGAGGAACCGCCTGCCCAGCCCCGCGGCCGGCTGAACCGATGGTGGAAGGCGCTAACAGGGAGGAGATCGACATGAGCGAACCGGTCGCCCATCTGGTGCAGGTGCAACAGCTCACGCGCGTCTATCGGGCCGGCGCGCGTGAGATACACGCGCTGCAAGGCATCGATCTGACGGTGGGGCGCGGCGCTTTCGTCGCGCTGCACGGCCGCTCCGGCTCCGGCAAGACGACCCTGCTCAACTGTATCGGCGGGCTGGATACGCCCACGTCGGGCCAGGTGTTCGTCGAGGGACGCAACGTCGCGCAGTTGTCGGAAGGGGAGCGCACGGCGCTGCGTCGTCGTATCGGTTTTGTGTTCCAGTCCTTTGCTCTGCTGCCCACCTTCTCGGCCTGGGAAAACGTGGACCTGGCGCTGCGCATCGCCGGTGTGGACGCGCGTCAGCGGCGCGCACGGACCCAGGAATGCCTGTCGTTGGTAGGTCTGGCCCGCTGGGCGGACCATCGTCCCTATGAGCTGTCGGGCGGCCAGCAACAGCGGATCGCCATCGCGCGTGCCTTGGCGTTGCGCCCATCTCTCATCCTGGCCGACGAGCCTACCGGCGAGCTGGACAGCGCTACCGGCCGCCAGATCATGGCCCTCTTGCGTCGCATTGTAGACGAACGGGGAACGACTGTCTTGGTCGCCACCCACGACTGGATCGTCGCCGAGTATGCCACCGCCGTATACGATCTGCACGATGGGCGGATTGCAACGGTTGCCCCACTGGTGTGACTGGCGACCCGTCGGAGATCACTAGATCGAAGTCAGTTGGCGAGAAGAGATGCTGGTACTTGTTGTTGAAGAGCAGCGACTGCACCGTGGTGACGACGATCTCGGCCCGCTGCCTCGAGCAGCTTGTTGATCTTGATCCGGGCTGTGGCTTCTTTGGCGGACACTCAGGCTCCTCGTTCAGGCGGAGGCCGTGGCGGCAGGCGTTGATGCGAACAAGGGCACGACGCGTGCGGTGTCAGGGTGCTGTTCAAGCTGCCAGAGGTCATAGGCGGCTTGATGCCCTAGCCAGCTCTCGGCGCTGCTGCCAAGGGCGATAGACAAACGCACCGCAATCTCCGGGGTCACGCGGCCCCGGCCGTTCACGATCTTGGACAAGGTCTTGCGACTGATCGCCATTGCCTGCGCCGCATCCGTGATGCTGACATCACTCGGATCGAGCCACAAGCCCTTGATGATCTCGCCAGGATGGGGGGGATTGACCATATTACGAGCCAATTGTAACCCAACAATTCCCAAACCACAACTCGATGGATTACGCGGCATCCCATTCAACGAGGGTTCAACGGCGCGTGGTTCATTGTCCTCCGCGTAACGGAACGGACGCTGCTACGTCACCCACCAGCCAGAAAGCGCCGGCTCTGCCTTTCGAGCACTCTGCGACTGTGCCCTGACGCAGTTGTTCATCCAGGCTGAGATATGAAACTTCGCCCCCTCCAATCTGCACCACGTCCCCACTGCGCCATAGCGCCGTTGCCCCAGTCAGCTCATCCCTTATCTCAACCCTGTTTTCCTGCTGTTTTCGTTTGACAAAAACATCCTGCACGATCACCGTAAAGTCAGGCGGCCATACAAGCAGATAGCCATTCACCCGCAAGCATTCGTTTTCTATCTCAAGCTCGCCAACGGCCAGGGCCAGCAAGCGTGTGGCAACAACCTGCGCTGTTTGCGTTGGGTGGGGAACTTGAGTCTCGGCGGGGAACCCAATACAGCCCGCTACACCAGACAACACAAAAACAAGGAGGGCGGGTGCTATGATGTCCCTCAACTTGCCAGATCGGCTTAGTGTATCACAGACAGCAGCAATAATGGACGGTGTGTCGAGCATTTCGCCTCGCAGTGAAGACTCTGCCGGCCCAACGGCACAGGATGGCGAGTCGTGCGGTTAGTTCGGTGGTATCACATTTAGAGGCAGTATCTCATCGTTGCCTGTTGCTGCCAAGCTGGTCAGCGTGCGGAACCCTGGAGGCTGGCACGGCTGCGGTCTTCACCGATCTGGCGCAGAAGAACGAGGCGGTGGTGTTGGCGGACTGGCCAAAGCCGGCGGGTTGATCGGCTTCTTTTCCTGAGCGAGCAAAGAAACACGGATGAAGCAGTGACTTCATCCGTGTTCGTGTTTTCTAAGCACAACGTAAACGGGTCAACGCGCGTTGGCGCCTGATACCTGCGCGATCACTAGGGTAGTCATCGCTTGCGATGTAACATCGACTACTGGTATATCATCGGGCGGGTCCAGCCAGGTTTCCGGCAGACTGCTCAAGGGCAGGACTTCGAGAGGAGCAATCTCGGTGCGGCTTAACAGAATTCGTCCGGTTGGAGTTAGCGCCCAGGTTTCTGTACTCACGAACAACTTAGATGCCTGATCGATCGTCCACCTTGCTTCTGTGCCTAGCAGGTCCAGATCAGCCGTGTAAGGCCCTTGCGATGGATACAACACACCCGTAGCCGAATGCTCCGTTGGCGGTGGCCCTGCTTGCCGCCGCACTACCCAGGCAGGTTTTCCCCAGGATGAGATCACCTCGCCTTCGAGTTCAAAACCAGCCTCTGGTTCTTGAGCAACCCGGTCTATCAGCGGTAAGTCCTGTGACGGCTGGCTTGGATTGCCTGCCTCGCTGCTGTTAGTCGATGTCAACAGGAGTGCATGGCCGTTGGTTTCATGGAACAGAAACACGCGGTTGCCATCCTGTAGCATCAGGGAAACCAGACGCTCCGTCTCGTAGTCCTGAAAAACACCTCGCGTCTGGGCCATATTTCCGCCGCGCGCCCAAGTCTCAGAGAGGAAAGTATCCGTGGCTATGGCCAGTACGGGAGAGTGATAAGGATCAGCCAGCTCCTCCTGTAGCGCAGGATTGGCTCTGCGGTAGATTTTAGCCCGAGTGTAGGTGACGTGATCAGCATCGATCTCGAAGTTGATCCCTGTGGATCCCTGCTGGACCAAGGTATATGCATCGATTGGTGGCGGGAGCATGGTTGACAGTAAAGCAACAAGACCTGCGACAAGCGCAACGCCGATCCCCACCAGCCAGGTTCGTTTGAGCCACATGGCAATATCCTCCAATCAAGCCCGTGCGATTGAGAGACTTCGGAAGTCGCCGCAACGCTCGAAAGAGCGCAGTTCCAGCGCACAGGCCCGGTTTACTATTCAAACGGCGACTTCCGATATCTTAGGTTGAGTGTTATGTTTAAGCTTATCATGCGCAAGACGAGCTTGTCAATAGCCAGACTCGCCAATTTTGGCGAGTCGCGCCTACAGCGATCTCTTGCCGTGTTACGCTGCGAATTTTGGCGCGAGCGCGGGAGGCCGTCATTGGTTCTGGGGGATATATCCTCTGCGCTGGATGGGCAGGTAAGTCTTGGTGCAACTGTCGATGCAGGCGGAACATCCCCAATTGCCGCTTCTGGTCCCGCCGGGGTAAATGCATGATACGGTAGGAATGAGTTTGTCTCCATCCTGATCTAGCTCGTACATAGACAAGCTGATATACGAGGGAATTGCATCAGGCTGCACAAGTTTTGCCACATGTTGATGTCTTGAGATTTGCTCAGTGGGTCTTGGGGCAATTAGCAAACCCAATGTAAGACAGCATAACAGACTGACGAGTTTTGGGATAGTTGATAGCAATGACATAGGTTTTCTCGGGTACCTACTGAGATCGATCAACGCGGATCAGACAGACTCTCCACGCGGCGCTGCTTTCCATTAAAAACGTCTCAACTCTTCCGGCGTCACCAAGACAAGGCACAGCAGCAAAATATTTGTTACCTGAAAACCAGGCGAGTTGGGCATTGTTTCCGCGAGTGCCAAATACGAAATCGTCCAAAACTACGTTGGCTTGGTTTGTCAGAGCGTCAATGAGAAACAGGCGCTGTAGCGAAAGCCCTTGATCAGAACTCTCCTTTCCTAGAATGATCAAATGCCGCGTATCTGGCGCCCAGATGAAATCAGTGACCATGCGACGGGACGATGGATTCAAATGCTTCAACTCTCCCGTGATCCGATCAAGGATCGTCAGATCAGCAAAGGGGAGGAGTTCGCCTGGGAAGCGCGCCGAGGTGAGCATGGCCAGGTAGCGTCCATCGGGACTCCAGCGAGCATCCCAGGTGAAGCGCGGCTGGCCGTTCTCGGCTACACCCAGGTCCACCTCGCAGGCCCGCTCCGTCCTCGTGTCGTACAGGAAGAGATATGGGTCGGCGTAGAAGGCCACCATCGAGCCATCGGGCCGCACCGCGGCCTGGAACACGTCGCCGCTGTAGCCAGTCTCGACCCGGTCAGGAAAGTAGGTGGGATACTTCCACTGATAGGGATCCACCGGCAAGGTGAGCACGCGGAAGTCCTGGTGCGCCTGTGGGGACAGCGCGGGCGGCCCGCCCGGCGCCAGGGCATAACGCACCAGGCTGGCGCTGTGGGGATCCACCGCCATGGTGCGGAAGGACACGTCGTACACCGTGGGTTGCACCTGCCCCGGCCCGCGGCTGACCTTCAGATTGACGCTGGCAGACGTCTGCCCCTGGACCGTCTCGGATCGATCCAAGAACCCCACCCCGCGTCCCTGGGCCAGGGGGAAGACCTGGTCTGTCCAGGTGACAGCTTCGGCATAGCGCACGGTGCGGCCAGTGTCGATGTCGAAGGTCTCGATGGCCTGAGCCGATTGACCTGGGATCTGGCGCACCAGCAGCAGGTTTCGGCCGTCGGGCATCCAGCCAGCGATGTCGATCGGCGCTGTATCGGTCAGGATCACCTGTGGATCGCCGAAGACCAGCGTCTCCAGGGCGGCATCTTGCTCCGGCGGCTGTTGGTCGATTGCCAAGGCCGAGGGTGCGCAGAGGGGAACCCTGGTGGGTGTGGGGCCGGGCTGGATGGGCTGCGGGGTTGGTGTGGGCGTGTTGATCGGCGACTGCAAGGCTGCGCCGCCAGACGCAGGCATGCTACCGGCCGGTTCCGCTCCTGGCGTCTCTGGCCCGCAGCCTGTGATAATGGCCGCCAGAGCTCCCACTATCAGCAACGTGACTAGGATGCATCTTTGAGAATTCATGGGTGGGATCAACGAGCTTTTTTGCCTGATGCCTGCGCGACCGTTTCCGCGAATACCTGCTCTGTCGTCTGGGCAGACGACCCTTCCACCCGTAGCAAAGACAGGGTTTGGCCGTCAGCGTCCACCCACCAGTAGCTGGCCATGCCATCGGCCTGTGAAATCCTCACTGTCTCGCCTGTGGCAACATCGGCCGACGCCTGCGAACCATCAGCCTGCATCAACAGCCCGACCACCTGCCGGGCAGCGATCTGGGCGTGTCGTCGATCCGCGTACTGGTACAGGTAGTTGGCGGTCACGGCGACAGTAGAGCCGGTGTCATCCATCTCCACGATCTCAGCCTTGTAGGCGTCGTCGTATGCCAGCAGCGTCGCGGCGTCGAGCGCAGGGTTGTTGATCAGGTTGTGGCTGTTCAGAGGCTGAGATATGTCATCCAGATCTGTCGCGCCGACGCTGAGCCAGAGCGCATTCTTGGACAGATCCTCCGGCTGCAATGCCAGTTCGGCGAGGGGTGGAGGGGCTTGGTCCTGAATGCGGCCAGACGCCCACCAGAGCCCACTGCCCAAGACCAGGCACACCAGAACGATCAGCAGCATGAGGTTGTAGCGTTTGTTCATAGATGGTTCCTCTCCTTGCAAGAAACGCGGCAGTTTGCCGGTGCATTCACTTCAATGCGCTTCATCCATTATATGATCCGCCTGACTCGTTTGTCAATAGCCAGACTCGCCAATTTTGGCGAGTCGCGCC
>JACSRL010000732.1 GCA_014879765.1 Anaerolinea sp.
GCGGAACCCTGCGGAACCCTGCGGAACCCTGCGGAACCCTGCGGAACCCTGCGGAACCCTGCGGAACCCCGCGGAACCCTGCGGAACCCCGCGGGGTTCGCATCCTCAGATGCGAACCCGGCATCCTCAGATGCGAACCCGGCATCTGAGGATGCCTGCTCCGCGATGGAGGGGTGACACAACACTAATACTGGCCGGTGTAGCCAGGAACGCGCTTGCGCGCCGCGGCGCCCGACCACCAGGCGATGTCAGCCAACAGGCCCAGGCCCAGCCAGAGCCAATCGAAGCCGGTGATGCCGCCGGGGAAGACCAGCACGTACATGATGGTGGTCCAGGGCACGAAGATAAAGCCCAACAGCGGCATCAGGAAGCCTTGAAAAGCCGCGTTCCAGCGCGCTGGCTGGAGCAGCCACCAGACCAGGATGCCGGCGCGAGGACCCAAAAAGACCAACACAGTGAACAGACAACACATGGGAAATTCTCCTTGGTTGCAGATTGCAGGTGTGGCGCGTATCGCACGACCTGCCACCTGTTACTCCTAGACCGGTTCAGCCCAACGATTGTAGCTCTCGATGGTGTAGGTGCGGTTGACGCGCGCCTGGACGATGATGCCACAGATCGCCACGACGATGGCGGTGATCATCAGCAACGGCGACTGGCTGAGCGCCACCCGGATGGGGTTCTCCAACAGGGCCGCGTGCGGGGCGAAGAGGATCACGAAAGCGCCGAAGATCACCCCCGCGCCCAGCAGGCTGGTGGCGATGATGATGACCCACTTCTGCAAGTTGAACATGATGGTCACAGCGGCCAGGGCGATGCCGGCCACGACGCCGACGACCCAGACCAGGAAGCCTGGGTTGAGACCGATGGCCAACAACAGCCCGGTCGCGGCCGTGTAGCCCAGGGCGCCGGCAATCAGCGCCACCGCCACGAAGTAGAAGAAATAGGAGAGCACAGCGAAGATCGCGCCAGCCACAAAGCCCACCACCCAACTGGTCACTTCGGCGAAGAAACCAGTGCCGAAAAGCATCTGCATCGACTGGGCGCCGAACACCAAGCCGAAGAAGAAACCCCAGATAGGCAACAGAATGAGGAAGAAGCGATAGCCGCCGAAACAGAGCACAAGGCCAAAGATGAAGGCGATCAGGCTGGCGCAGGCCAACGCAAGGAAGGAATCCGTCGTCATAATGAATGCTCCTTTCACGACTCAATTGGAGGAACGATCAGTCGTCGGACAAAACAACTGGAGTCTTGGATCAGGCGCTCATGCCATAGGCGTCTCCCTGTCCGGCGCAAGGCCGCAGCACAAGGCCTGGCGAACTTGAGTGCAGCTCGCCAGGCCTTGCAGATTGTCTAGAGGCCCAGCAGCTTGGCCTTCTGGGCGTTGAACTCTTCTTCCGTCAGCAGCCCCTGCGCCTTGAGCGCGCCCAGACGCTCGAGCTGCGTGATCACATCCTCCTGCACGGCCGGCGCCTGGGCGGGGATATACTCCGGCTGGGGCGGCGGCGCGGCATAGACCACCTGCTGCTGCTGGGGCGGCGGCGCGGTAGCTACTGCGGCATTCTGATAGGCGGCCATGTTCTTCTCCGCCTGCCGGCGATTCACCGCGTTGCGGGTGGCGGTGGCGGTGCCGACCACAGCGGCGGTGCGGGCCATTCCTCGTACTAGTCCTGGCATGGGAAATCTCCTCTAGTTGGCAGCGAGTGAAGCGTAGGCCTCATCGACGACGACTGCCGGCACGCGGAACTGGAAGGCCAGCTCCACCCCGGCGTCGAAGACCGCGTTGACCAGGCCGACCGCCCAGGCGTGTTCGATGGCCAGCGCGACCACGGCCGAGCCGGGCACCATGCCCTCGAACAGCAGCCCGGCGTCGTCGGAGTCGAAGAGGCCGCGCGTGCCGGTCTCGACGAAGGCCAGGGCAGCCTTATCGTCCTCCGGCAGATCCTCGATATCGACGCGCCAGCAGTCGCCGGCGTCATCTTTGGTCAACAGCATGGCATCCAGCACCCGGATCGTGCCGGTGACGGCGGCCTTTTCCAACTCCGCCAGAATGCTGCCGTCAAAGCGCGGCTCACCGGCCGCCAGAACAATGACGTCCACAGGTCCAAATTTGAGCATGGAAGGTCTCTCCTAGCGGGAAGGATGGGCCATCTCGTCGATGGCGACGGCAATCATCAGAATCACCGCGTCGTCCTGGCCGGGCTCGATCTCGATGCCGTAGCTGTCGCGCACGCGGAACCACTTCTTGGACACCTCGGCCACCTTGTCGCGGCCTTCGCCGATGGTGTACTCGTGATCCAGGATGTTGCCCTGCACGTCCAGGTCGGGGCCATCCTTGATCTTGACCACCCAGCGATCGCGAATGGGGGTGATCAGCGCCTTCTTGACCATGCCCACGCGCTGGCCGCCGGCGTCTTCGATCTCCATGCTGTCCTTGACGCGCAGCATGCGCTCCTGGATCTTGGCCACCTCGCGGCCGTTGCGGTCTTCCAACACCAGGGTGCTGCGGATGCGCAGCGCCTTGCCATCGACCTTGTAGACCCGCTCGCCGCGGTCGTTTTCAATCCAAAAGTCATCGCCGATGGCGAACATCTTCTGGCGCATCTGATAGTGGGTGCGGCCGCCGCCGGCTGGCCCTGCGCCCAGTCCGCCATCGCGCCGATCTTCCCGTCGCTCCTGGCGATCATCTCGTCGTAACATAGTTAAGATTCTCCTGATTTGACAAAACTACGCTTTGGCCGGTCTTTGCGAAGCACCCCGGACGGGGCCGACCGAGCCAACTTACAACCACGCTTTGGCCGGTCTTTGCGAAGCACCCCGGAGGGGGCCGACCGAGCCAACTTACAACCACGCTTTGGCCAGTCTTTGCGAAGCACCCCGGACGGGGCCGAC
>JACSRL010000750.1 GCA_014879765.1 Anaerolinea sp.
TACGCTGGAATCGGCTGCCCTCATGCCAGTCGCGTCACCTCAACCCGCTACTCAACCCGCGCGCGCGTGTGACACCTGACGACCGCTCACCATTCACCAATTCACCAATTCACCAATTCACCAATTCACCATTCACCATTCACCAATTCACCATTCACCAATTCACCAATTCACCGTTCACCGTTCCCCTGCCAAAAACTGCTCCTGATCGCGCAGTTGCAGATCGTAGATCTGGCGATAGAGCCCATCCTCGGCCAGCAGCGCCTCATGCCGGCCGCGCTGCACGATGTGGCCATGCTCCAACACCAGAATCTGATCGGCGTGCTTCAGCGTCAACAGCCGCTGGGCGATGACAAAGGTGGTGCGCCCCTGCATCAGCGTTTGCAGCGCCTGCTGGATGATGAACTCGGTCTCGGTGTCCACGCTGCTGGTGGAATCGTCCAGAATCAGGATGCGCGCATCGTAGAGCAGGGCGCGGGCAATGGCCACGCGCTGCTTCTGGCCGCCGCTCAGCGTCACGCCCCGCTCGCCGACGCGCGTCGCATAGCCGGCGGCGAAACCGACGATGAAGTCGTGGGCATTGGCCGCGCGGGCCGCCCGTTCGATCTCCGCCTGGCTGGCGTTTGGCCGGCCATAGGCGATGTTCTCGGCGATGCTGGCGCTGAAGAGAAACGGCTCTTGCAGCACGATGCCGATCTGGCCGCGCAGGCTGTCCAGCGTCAGCTCGCGCACGTCCACGCCATCCACCAGCACCCGGCCGGCCACCGGATCGTAGAAGCGGGGGATCAGGTTGATGATCGACGACTTGCCGGAGCCGGTGGGGCCCATCAGCGCGATCACCTGGCCGGGCTGCGCGCTGAAGCAGATGTCTTGCAGCACGTTAAGGCCATCGCGGTAGCCGAAGCTGACCTCCTCGAAGACCACCTGGCCGCGCGGCTGCGCCAGGGGCCGGGCGTCGGGCCGCTCGGCCACCGTGTTGGGCGTGTCCATGATCTCGAAGACGCGGCTGGCGCTGGCGTCGGCCGTGGCGGCCGCGTTGACCAGAAAGCCCAGCCGCTGGGCCGGCCCGTTGAGCATCAGCACGTAGGTGATCATGGCGAACAACACGCCCACCGTGATCTGGCCGTTGAGCACCATCGGCCCGCCGAACAGCAGCAGCAGGAAGTTGCTCATGGCGATCAAAAAGGTAAAAAAGGGCCAACTGTTGCCCCACAGACGGATCAGCCCCTCGCGCAGGCGGAACCAAATGCTGTTGTCGCGGTCGAATTTCTCAAACTCGTAGGGCTCGCGGGCAAAGGCCTTGACCACGCCGATGCCGGTCAGGCTCTCCTGCATGGTGGTGGAGAGCACCCCCAGTTGGTCCTGCACGTGGCGCGAGCGTGGCCGCACCGCCATGCCGAAGCGCACCGTGGAGACCAGCAGCAGCGGCAGCGGGATCAGCGCCAGCAGCGCCAGCCGCAGGTCCATCAGCAGCATGGCCGTCACCACGCCGATCATCAGCAGCACCGAGGCGAGCAGCTCCATCAGGCCGATGCCCACGAAACGCTCGGTCTCGGTGATGTCGCCGGTGGCGCGGCTCATCAGATCGCCGGTGTGCGCCTGGTCGTGAAAGGCAAAGGAGAGACCTTGCAGGCTGGTGTAAAAATCGTTGCGCAGATCATAGGCGGCCCGGTAGGAGAGCCACTCGCCGAAATAGCGCTGGAAGAAGCCGGCCACGCCGCGCACCACGGCCACGGCCAGAATCGCGCCGGCGGCTATGAACAGCACAGTGGCGTCCTTCTGCTCCAGTCCCCGGTCCACCGCGCCGCGCAAGAGCTGGGGGATCAGGATGTTGAGCAGCGTCGCGAAGAACATCGCGGCGTAGGCGAGGACAATCTGCAGCCAGTAGGGCTGCAAATAGCGCATCAACCTCCCATAGATCGCCAAACGGGCCATGACAAAAGCTCCAAACTAGATTGACGTCGTGTTCGTCGATACCGGGTCATGGCCAGTGTAGCACGGCTTGCATGACCGGTCAAAAGACGACGGTCAGCCCCAGACTTCGGAAGTGGCCGGGCGCCCATCAGGCGCCAGCCATCGGCGCAGCCAGGTCGCTTGGGCGCGAAATCGGCCACTTCCGAAGTCTCCTCCCTTGCGCTGCTTCGTGTCAACTGGCGCAATCTTTTCATCCAGGGTATACTGAGCGCGTTGAGTTCAGCAGGACCTGTCAGTTCCTGCCGGTTCCCCGAGTTTCCGCAGTTCCTCTAGTTCCCCTCCGGAGGCTTCCCATGTTCGACTTTATCACCGATGAACATCGCATGATCCAGGACGCGGCGCGCGAGTTTGCGCAGAAGGAGATCGCGCCCATCGCCGCGCATTTCGACGAGACCGGCGAATTTCCCCTCGACACCGTGCGCAAGATGGGCGCGCTGGGCTTCATGGGCATCGAGGTGCCGGAAGCCTACGGCGGCGCCGGCCTGGACACCCTGGCCTACGTGCTGGCGCTGGAGGAGATCTGCAAGGTCGATGCCAGCCATGGCGTGATCATGTCGGTCAACAACTCCCTCTTTGCCCACGGCCTGGTCAAGTATGGCACGGAAGAGCAGAAGCTCAAATACCTCAAACCGGTGGCCAGCGGCCAGAAGATCGGCGCCTACAGCCTGACCGAGCCCATGAGCGGCTCCGACGCGGGCAACATGCGCACTCGGGCCACCCTCAGCGCCGACGGCAGCCACTATCTGCTCAACGGCCGCAAGTCGTGGGTGACATCCGCGCCCTACGCCGAAACCATCATCGTCTTCATGATGACTGCGCCGGAGAAAAAGCACAAGGGGGTGAGCGCGTTCATCGTCGAGACCGACCAGCCCGGCTTCGCGCGCGGCAAGAAGGAGCCCAAGCTGGGCATC
>JACSRL010000733.1 GCA_014879765.1 Anaerolinea sp.
ACCCGGCCTGTTGAGGGGCAGCAGACATCCTGCGCTGGCAAGGTGGGGACACATGCAGATCAATCAGGTTTTGCGCAAGCTGTCACAACCCGATTGTATCGCGTCGCGGCAACGGCGTCAAGTACGTGGGCCGAACCCGGCTAAAGCCCCAACTTCGCCCCGATTTGGAATGGGCGTCTTCAGTCCGAAGTCTGGGACGTCAACTCATTCTGAATACACCATTGGGAATGGCCGGGCCAAACGACGCCAGAACGAACGTTCTGAAAAGCCTGTTGCTGGCCCTGCATTTCTGGCGAAAAAGGGCGAGTCGTGCTATACTGCCTGCGTGCCAGCCCTCTGGGCTCGCTATGTCTCAGGCGACACCTCCGCTCGACGCTGCGCCATGGTGGCGGCGTTGTTCCAGCGTCCAGGTGGCGCCTGATTTGTTGCAACAGGCGGCATGGCCGCCGCCAAACTCATGGAGGTCCCTTTGGGACTGATCGATACGCTTTCCAGCGGTTTCAAGGTGGTTCAACGCCGCCCCTGGCTCTTTCTGCTGCCGGTTCTGATGGACCTGTGGCTGTGGCTGGGGCCGCGCTGGTCAATCCAGCCGTTGATGGATCGCCTGCTGAACTGGTGGCAGCTCCAGAATCTGCCGGCGGAGATGGCGCCGGCCGCGCTCCCTTACCGCGAGATGATGCAGGCCGTCGGCGCCAGCTTCAACCTGTGGTGGCTGATGGACAGCAACCCCACCTGGCTGCGCGCCGTGTTGCCTGGCCTGGCGGAGCCGGCCAGCCTGGGCGCGGCGCCGGGTGTCGTGACCATCCAACCGCTGGCCCTGCTGCTGTGGGCGCCCCTGCTGTTGCTGCTGGGCGCGGCGCTGGGCGGCCTTTTCATGGCAGCCGTGGCCTCGCAGGTGGCGCATGGGCGGGCCGCGAACCAGCCGACCGATGGCAAAGATCAACCGGCGCCTGAGCGGCCGATGGGCATGGCCTTCTGGCTGCGGCGCGGGCTGCGCACCTTTTTGCTGGCAGTGCTGCTGGTATTGATCATGCTGGCGCTGTTGGTCACGACCACCCTGGCGCTTTCGCTGCTGCTGACGCCGGTGCTGCTCTTTGCGCCACAGGCGGGCGCCGGCGTGGCCAGCATGGCCAGCCTGCTGATCGGCTGGCTGGCTGTGGTGGCCACCATGATGCTCTATTTCGTGCTGGCTGCCATCGTCAGCGACGGCGTCGGGCTGCGCCAGGCGCTTTGGCGCAGCTTCAACGTGGTCTACCGCAACTTCTGGGCCACCATCGGGCTGGTGCTGCTGGTGTCGCTGATCCTGTGGGGCTTTGACCTGATCTGGCAGCGGCTGGCTGTCGCCAGCCCGCTGGGTGTGCTGGCGGCCATCGTGGGCAATGCGGTGCTGGTCACCGGCCTGACCGCCGCCCGCCTGATCTTCTATCAAGAGCGCAGCGCCGCCTGGCTGGCGGCCTCCTAAGATTTCGGAAGTCGCCGCTGGCCCGACGCAAGGCCATTTAACGCACGAAAGCAGCATCAGTCTTATGGCGGCGACTTCCGAAATCTTTTATATAGGGTGTTTTCCAAGGAGAGTAGTACGTGCCTCAGAACAATCAACTGGCTCAGTCTGCGCAATATGACGCCAACAACATCACCGTGCTGGAGGGGCTGGAGGCGGTGCGCCGCCGCCCCGGCATGTACATCGGCGGCACCGACGGCAAGGCGCTGCACCACATGGTCTACGAGGTGGTGGACAACGCCATCGACGAGGCCATGGCCGGCGCAGCCGACAGCATCGAGATCGTGATCAATGCCGACGAGAGCGTCAGCGTCAACGACAACGGCCGCGGCATCCCGGTGGGCATCCACGAGCAAACCGGCCTCTCCGCGCTGACGGTGGTGATGACCAAGCTGCACGCCGGCGGCAAGTTCGGCGGCGGCGGCTACAAAGTCTCCGGCGGCCTGCACGGCGTCGGCGTCTCGGCTGTCAACGCGCTGTCAGAATGGATGGAGGTCGAGGTGCGCCGCGAGGGCCAGGTCTGGCGCCAGCGTTTCGAGCGCGGCATCCCCAAAACCGGCGTCGACGTGGTCGGCAAGATGAAGCCTGACCAGCCCACCGGCACCAAGGTGACCTTCCTGCGCGACACCCAGATCTTCGAGGTGCTGGACTACCGCTATGAGACCCTTCTGCAGCGCTTCCGCGAGATGGCCTTCCTGACCCGCGGCATCACCATCACCTTCAGCGACCTGCGCGAGGAGCAGCCGCGCCACAACACCTTCTACTTCGAAGGGGGCGTGCAGAGCTTCGTGCGCTACCTGAACAAGAACCGCGAGGCGTTGCACGAGCCGATCTACGTGGAGCGCGAGATCGAGGGCATTCTGATCGAGGCCGCCTTGCAGTACACCGACGGCTACAACGAGTCGACCTACACCTTTGCCAACACCATCAACACCCCCGACGGCGGCAGCCATCTGACCGGTCTGCGCACCGCCCTGACCCGCACCGTCAATGACTACGCGCGCAAACAGGGCATGCTCAAGGAGAACGAGTCCGGCTTCACGGCCGACGACACGCGCGAGGGGCTGACTGCGATCGTCAGCGTCAAGCTGCCCGACCCGCAGTTCGAGAGCCAGACCAAGGTCAAGCTGCTCAACGCCGAGGTCAAGACCCATGTGCAGCAGGCCGTGGGCGAGGCGCTGACCGAGTGGATGGAAGGCAACCCGCGCGACGCCAAGAAGATCGTCGAGAAGTGCCAGACCAGCAGCCGGGCGCGCGACGCCATGCGCAAGGCGCGCGATCTGGTGATCCGCAAAAGCGCGCTGGAGAGCGCCACCCTGCCCGGCAAGCTGGCCGACTGCTCCGAACGCGATCCAACCAAGTCGGAGTTGTACATCGT
>JACSRL010000365.1 GCA_014879765.1 Anaerolinea sp.
ATGAACGCTGATCTGAGGGATCTGATCTGAGGAGTTCTGATCTGCGTTTATCTGCGTTTATCTGCGTCCCATTGTTCTGAGCACATCGGCCACCCGTTCGATGTCTGATTCGGTCATGGCTGTGCCGGAGGGGAGGCAGAGGCCGTCGCGGAAGAGCGCCTCGGCCACGCTGCCGCCCACGACTTCGCAGCCCTGAAAGACCGGCTGCAGGTGCATAGGTTTCCACAGCGGCCTGGACTCGATGTTCTCTGCCTCCAGCGCCAGGCGGATATCCTCGCGGGTCGCGCCGAACTGGGCCGGATCGACGGTGATGACGGTCAGCCAGCGGGTGGATCGACCCCACGGCGCTTCAGGCATGAAGGCGATGCCGGGCAGATCGCCCAGCAGTTGGCGATAGGCGGCGAAGATCTCCTGCTTGCGGCGCACGCGCTCGGCCAATATCTCGAGCTGGCCGCGGCCGATGCCGGCCAGCACATTGCTCAGCCGGTAGTTGTAGCCGATCTCCGAGTGCTGGTAGTGTGGCGCGGGGTCGCGCGCCTGTTGGGCCAGCTTGCGCGCATGGGCGATGAGCTCGCCGTCGGCCGAGACCAGCATGCCGCCGCCGGAGGTGGTGATGATCTTGTTGCCGTTGAAGGAGTAGATGCCGGCCTGGCCGAGGGTTCCGGGCGAACGTCCCTGGTACGTCGCGCCCAACGCCTCGGCCGCGTCCTCGATGACCGGGATCTCGTAGCGGCCGCAGACCTCCAGGATGGGATCCAGGTCGGCGCTCTGGCCGTAGAGGTGTACCGGGATCACGGCCTTGGGCAGCCTGCCCCCCCGCGCCTTGCGTTCGATGGTCTCGACCACCAGCGCCGGGTCCAGGTTCCAGGAAGTGTGTTCGCTGTCGATGAAGACCGGCCGGGCGCCCAGGTAGACCACGGGATTGGCGCTGGCCGAGAAGGTCAGCGTGGAGACCAGCACCTCATCGCCCGGGCCGACGCCCAGGTGGATCAGCGCCAGGTGCAGCGCGGCCGTGCCGGAGCTGAGCGCCAGCGCGTGGCGCGCGCCGACGGCCGCGGCAAATTCGGCCTCGAATGCGTCCACCTGCGGCCCCAGCGGCGCGATCCAGTTGGAGTCGAACACCTGCTGGACGTACTGCTGCTCCCGGCCGGACATGTGGGGTGGGGAGAGGTAGAGGCGGGGTAGACGAGTTGCCGCCGTCATGCTTGACATCTGGTCATTATCCTGTATAATGCCTGTCAGAAAGCGGTATCGTAAGGCCTGGTGACCTTGGCCCTTCGTAGAAGGGACCTAGCCCCTGCTGAGATGCAGGGGGACAGACTGAAATCAAGGCCCAGGGAGAGCCGCTTTTTTTGTTTGTCAACTTTTACCATCGTCCTTGCTGCGGACTACCACAAAGACTTATCGATCACTTCCTCGACAGCGATGCGCCCTGCAATGTGCGCGTACGCGCTTTCATCGCCTCGTTCATATTTTTGGGCAATAGCCCACGCCACGAAGTCAACAGCCTGAAGGCACAGTTGACCTTGAGAGTCTTCGTGCCAGATCAGCAGCCCCTGATGCACGTTCGGAGTAAGTTCTTGACTTACCGCCTGCTCAAGCGTCTGACGGAGGGTGGGGTTAGTGTAGCGTTTATCCAGATGCAAATGAAGTTGCGGCCATTGCGTGAGGCATAGCCGCACGGCTCGGGCTACAGCCGTGCGATAAATCGTTTCTGGATCAGCGGGCGGGCGGACAATCGTTCGCTTGTCCACAACCACGGCCACCACAGAGATATCATCACGGTTGATGCTGCCAAGGAAGCGTTCGATCACGCGCAACTCGGACCAGGTCGCCTTTAGTTCCTGCGGCCGTACCTTGCGCCCCAGGCTCTGCCGGACTCGCTTGACCTGCAACTCGACAGTTCTGGGAGTCTCGGTGACGAGCACGGCTACTACCAGAAACCGGCTGCCTGAAAACGGGGCTACATCGCCAGACTCATCCAGGTAAGCGTATCGCATGGCTGAAGGTTCATCAGAGGACGCCTGAATTGAGCGCCGATGCGAGGCATGCATCGACCACCGCGGCAAGCCCCATCTCGAACGCGTCAACCTGCGGCCCCAGCGGCGCGATCCAGTTGGAGTCGAAGACCTGCTGGACGTGCTGCTGCTCACGGCCGGACATGTGGGGCGGGGAGAGATAGAGACGCTTTTGAGTCAACGGCTGCCTGCTTCCTGAATAGCGCGGATCACTCGCGCGGGATTGCCTGCTGCCATCACGCCATCCGCCATATTTTTCGTCACCACTGAGCCCGCCCCGATGGCTGACCAGGCGCCAACCGAGCGCTGTGGGATCACCGTGGCGCCGATGCCGACCAGCGTGCCGCTGCCGATGTGAACGTCACCCCCCAAGTGGACGCCAGGCGCAATGTGCGCATGGTCGCCGATGGTGTTGTGGTGATCGATGGTGCAGCCGGTGTTGAGAATGACGTTGGCGCCGATGGCGCTGCCTGGGTTGACCACGACCCCGGCGCAGATCACTGTGCCAGGGCCAATCAGCACATCGGGTGCAACAATGGCGCGGGGGTGACGGGCAACGACAAGGCGCTCGTTCTGAGCCATCAGAGCTGCATAGATGCGTTTTCTGGTTGTGTTGTGGCCGATGGCAACGATAGCAGCATCGTGGTCGATGTTAGATGCTTCATCTATCCTGCCCAGGATGGGGAGGTCAAGGAAGGTGTGGCCTGCCAGGCTGATGTTGTCGTCGAGATAGCCGATGGGTGTAATCGCTGCGCCGGCATCTCGCATTCGCAGCAGGATGTCGGCAACCACCTGGGCGTGGCCGCCCGCGCCCAGAATCAACACGCGCAATTGCGAATCGCTCACTGGAATCATCGGCCGAGCAAGTCCTCGATTTCCTGATCCGTCAGGCCGAACTGGCGAAAGATGCGCAGAACATAGACTGGCGAGAACTCACGAATTCCCATGTCGATTGGAACGACACGTTTTTGGCCAGCAACAACGCGCATGTACAGACGATGATCCCCCCGCCCTTCTCGATAGTAGCTGCAGCCGGCTGACTCGAGAAGGCGTATCAGTTCTCTGGGCTTGAGAGATGGGACGTTCTTAGGCATATACTGCCCGTAGTTCGTAAGAAGTGACGGGCTGCATCTCATCGAACATCAGGAACTCATGCAGTTCCCGGACTGAAATCGGTGATCGGTATACGTCGTATTGGCCTTGGGTTCCCTCCTCGAAGGATGCAACCGCCTGGTGGAGCTTCTCTGCGGCCTTCGATTTGGTCACGCCCTGCCCCACCAGGCCATTTTCGAGACAAAGCGCCACCCATTGTCCGGCGCTCTTGCGGAATACGATGGTGTAAGACGGTTCCATTCACTTCACCTGCCTTTCGATACAAAGTCTAAAAGTAGTTGCAGCCATGTTACCCAGGCATAGTCTACCACAGCGGCGGGGTTGACGCCAGTGCAAATCACCTACCCTTGGAACTCCTCCATGGTTGCCTGCCCCGGCTGGCTGATCCCCTCGCGCTGGACGATCTTCTGGACGGTCAGCGCGACGATCTTCACATCGAGCCGGAGCGACACGTGCTCTACGTACCACACATCCAAAGCAAACTTCTCCTCCCACGACAGCGCGTTGCGGCCGTTGACCTGCGCCCAGCCGGTGATACCGGGGCGCACCTCGTGGCGGCGGGCCTGTTGCGGCGTGTAACGCGGCAGATACTGGATCAGCAGCGGCCGCGGCCCCACCAGGCTCATCTCTCCGCGCAGCACATTCCACAGCTCCGGCAGCTCGTCCAGACTGCTGCTGCGCAGAAAGCGTCCGAAGGAGGTGAGCCGCTGGGCGTCAGGCAGCAATTGACCCTGCTCGTCGCGGGCGTCGGTCATGGTGCGGAATTTGTAGATCGTGAAGATCCGGCCGTTCAGCCCGGGGCGCCGTTGGCGGAAGAGCACCGGCGTCCCGAGACGGGTGCGCACCAGCAGGGCGAGCAGGCCGATGAAGGGCAGCAACAAGAGCAGCGCGGCCGAGGCCAGTGCCACATCCAACAGGCGTTTGCCAAATCTGCGATACATAGCTTGGCCCCGGTAGTTCAGGGATCAGACAGGTGTGGTGTAGATGTCGAATTCAGCGACGCGCCGCCAGTCGCTGTCGAGCGTGGCGACAGCAGAGACGCCCAGTCTTTCGGCCTCAGCCAGGATCAAAGCGTCTTGCGGAAGCAAGTAATAGGTGGTGATAAAATGGCGCATACGCACTTCTACGGCCTGCGACGCTCGGCCCATATCCAGGTCTTTCGGTTGCGCCGGAGTAACTGGAATTGCGGCCAGGATCTTGTCAAAATCGCCCAAATCGCTGAACCCGGTCGCCAGCAATTCTGGCTGGCGTTTATAAGCAGCCAGCCAGTTCGCAGGTCTGGTCGCCAGAGGTAGGGCTTCCCACGCCCGACGTATCGCTCGACTGAGAATGACGTGATAGCATTCTTGCAGCACGGAAGGCAATAGCCAAGCGGCAATCTGCTGATTGATAACCTGTTGACCCAACCATCCGACGAAGCGATGCGCAACCGCGGCTCGGGGATTATCGTCGCCCTTGCGGAGAGCAAGAAGCAAGGAGCTGTCGAGGACCATCTGGCTGGGTATCAACCTGATATCAGCCAAATCGTGCAGAGCCATCAACTGATCTCCTGTATCTCAACCCAGAAATCATCGTCCTCAGGGGGCAAATCAGCAAATAACTCACCCAGGCGATCTTCTGGCGGGCCTAACTGTTTCCGTAGCTGGATCGCACGCGCCACCAGGATTTCTTGCCGGCGACGTAACTCAGGGGGCAATGGAGACGGATGCGTGGCCCTTGCCTCTTCAGTTTGCGCCTGCAATTGCTCGTACTCTTCGATGCTGATCAACATGGCCATCGGCCGGCCTCGACGCTCCAGAATATAGCGTTGACCGCCATAGGCCACTCGACCTACCAACTCAGCCAGCTTGCTCTTGGCTTCCATCATGCCGATCGTCTGGTTCACAACAGCCTCCAACTGGTCAGGATGACCTGATTGTAACATGGGCAGCGGGTGCAGGCAAAACTAACAAGAAGCGCGTAGCCAGCCTCTCCATGGAAAACGAAATTGACGTCAACCGTGGCATCCGGCAGGCTTTCCGACCGGCGCACATTGCCGATGCTGAGCTTCAACTTCTGCCCAGAGCGGCCTGTTGCAGAACGAGTTCAATCTCGCTGGTCAGTCTGGCGCGGCTGAAGCGGGTCTGCGCGGCCATTGCGCCTCTGTCGCCCATAGCCTGTCGTTCGGCAGCGGGCAGCGCCTGCAATGCGCCGACGGCTGCTGCCAGGGCTGACGGATCCTGCGGTGGGCAAGTCACGCCGGCCCCGATGGCCTCGACCAGGTCAGCAACGTCGCCAGCCACTGCGGCCAGGATCGGCTTGCCGGAGCCGAGGTAAGCCAGTGTCTTGTGCGGGATCGTGATGCGAAAGAGCGGGTCATCCTTGAGATGCACCAGGAGCGCATCGGCCAGCGCGTAAAGGCGAGGCATCTCCTGAGCGGGAAAGCGACCCAGAAAGCGCACATTGTTCAGACGATACTGCGCCGCCAGCTCTTGCAAGCGCGGCAGTGCGACGCCATCGCCGACCATGACAAACTGCGGGCTGTTCTGAGAAGGTCGTCCCTGCCAATCGGCTTGCAACAGCCGGGCCGCTTCGATGACAGTCTCAAGTCCCTGCGCCTCGCCCATGTTGCCAGCGAACATGACGTTGAAGCGCCCGGCCAGCCCTAACTCCTGCGCCAACTGCGGGTCAGGCTCGGCGCGATAATAGGCGCTGGGATCGACCCAGTTGGAGACGACGTGGATCTTCTCCGCCGGCGTCCCTTTAACCAACAGATTGTGGCGAAACCCGGGCGAAATCACCAGAATGGACTGCGCCTTGCGGTAGATCCAGCCGGCCATGCGCCCGATCCAACCCAGCAATCGTTGGTTGCTGAACATGCCGGTGGCGGCCAGTGTCTCAGGCCACATATCCTGGATTTGATAGACGAAAGGCCGGCGCCACAGCCGGCTCAACACATACGCGGGCAGGCCGATGGTCAGCGGCGGATGATAGACGAACAGCACGTCGGGCCGTGGCACGCTCCAAGCCCCCAGCAGCGTCGCTGACAGGGCAAAGGAGATGTAGTTGAGGGCCCGCCGCAGCCCGGATTGGCTGTGCTCCGGATAGAGGGGCACGCGCACCACCGGCACGCCAGCCAGCATCTCCCGCCGGCGCAGGCGCACCTTGTAACCCGGATAGAGCTGCCCCGATGGGTAGTTGGGGAACCCCGTCAGTACCGTTACCTCATGGCCCAGCCCTTGCAGGCTTTGTGCCAGCTCTTGCAGCAGCATGGCCGGCTCCGGCGGATACCATTGGGTAAGGATCAAAATACGCATACGGGGACCGTCTGTGACCGACCTACACGTCGGTCTTTTGCCAAACTACACGGTTGACGTAATCGGTGTAACTCAAGATAATCCGCACCACCTTCTCCGAGACGTTGGGGACACTGTAGTCGGCTACCATGCGCAATGCGCGCTGCCCGGCTGCCAGACCGCGCGGCTGGCTTTCCAGGATGGCCAGCCCCTCGGCCACCCGACGCCATTCCAGTCCCACCATCATCACCGCGCCTTCCTCCATCCCCTCCGGCCGCTCGTGCGCCTGACGGATGTTGAGCGCGGGGAAGTTGAGAATCGAGGACTCTTCGCTGATGGTGCCGCTGTCGGACAGCACCGCACGCGCGTTGAGCTGCAAGTTTACGTAATCACACAGGCCGAAGGGTCTCAACAGCTCGACCTGCGGCGGCAGGACAACGCCCTCAGCGTCCAGCCGCTTGCGGGTGCGGGGATGGGTGGAGATGATCACCCGCCGGCCGGTTTGGGCCAGATGGCTGAGCACCTCGATGAGGCTGGCGAGCTGCCGGGGGGCGTCGATATTCTCCTCGCGGTGGGCGCTGACCAGGTAATAGTCCTGAGGGATCAGGCCCAGCCGCGTCAGCACATCCGAGGCCTGAATCTTGGGCAGGTAGTGATGCAGTACTTCGTACATCGGGCTTCCGGTAACGATGGTCCGGTCCGGCGGCAGCCCTTCCCGCAACAAATATTCCCGCGAAATCTGCGAATAGGGCAGGTTGACGTCGCTGATGTGATCGACGATCTTGCGGTTGATCTCTTCCGGCACCCGCTGATCGAAGCAGCGGTTGCCGGCCTCCATGTGGAAGATGGGTATCTTCAGCCGTTTGGCGGCGATGGTGGCCAGGCAACTGTTGGTGTCGCCCAGAATCAGCACCGCGTCAGGCTGCACCTGGCGCAGCACCGCGTCGGCGCGCGCGATCACCAGACCGATAGTCTCGGCCGCCGTAGCGCCCGCCGCCTCCAGGAAGAAGTCAGGCTTGCGGATCTCCAGGTCGTCGAAGAAGATCTGGTTCAGCTCGTAGTCGTAGTTTTGGCCGGTATGGACGATAACATGCTCGACATAACGATCAAGAGCGGCCATCACCCGCGAGAGACGGATGATCTCGGGACGGGTGCCGACGATGGTGGCGACTTTCATAGGGTTTTGTTCAAGGTTACAACATCAGACTTGGGGCTTTGGACTTCTTCCCATACCGTGTCCGGCTGCTGGGCATCGAAGACCTCGCTAGCCCAAAACAGTGTGACCAGCTCGCCCTGGCCAACATTCTCAATCGAATGGGTGTATCCGGTGGGGATGTCGAGGACGCGGTAGTCCTCGCCGCGCACAGTGTACTCGATGATTTCCTGGCTCTGGATGTGGCGGAAGCGGATGATGGCTTCCCCCTCCAACACCAGGAATTTCTCGGTCTTGGTATGGTGAAAGTGGTTGCCGCGGGTGACGCCGGGCCTGGTGCGGGAGACGAAGATCTGGCCGAAAGGCGGCGATTTGATGAACTCAGCCAGCGAGCCGCGGGCGTCGCTGCGCTGGGTCAGGTCGTAGGCGAAATCGTCTGTCTCCAGGTACGACAGGAAGGTTCCATAAAGCTTATGGACCAAAGGATCGCTGAAATCAGGGGCCAACAGCGTCTGCCGGCTGGCGCGGAAGGAACGGATCAGCTCTGCCAGGCGCCCCAGAGTGACGGTGTAGACTGGCTGTGCTTCGTAATGGGCAAGAGCTGGCGAAGAATTGTCAATTGTCGATGGTGAATTGTCAATTGTCAATGGGCGGAGGTGAGCCCCATCGCTGAAGTCTCCAGCCCCTGATTTCTGACCTTTGACTTCTGACCTCTGACTTCTGATCTCTGTCCCAACCTCCAAAAATGCCTGCACCACATCGTCCACATGAACCAGCGGCACTTCGCGGCTGGGGTCGGAGATGGCGATGGGCAGGTCGTGGGCGATGTTGTGGCAGAAGGTGGCTACCACCGAGTTGTAGTTGGGCCGGCACCACTTGCCGAAGACGTTGGAGAGGCGGAAGATGGCCACGGGAGCGCCGCTGCGCGCGGCGTAATCGGCCAGCACCTGCTCGGCCTGGCGCTTGCTGGCGCCGTAGGGATTGTCCAGCTCGGCCTGGATGGAGGAGGAGAGTACGATGGGCGTGGCCCGGCCGCCTTGCAGCAACAGTTCGCACATCTGCGCGGTCAGGTCCACGTTGCCGGTACGAAATTCCTCCACCGACTGAGGTCGATTGACGCCGGCCAGGTGATAGATCAGGTCAGCAACAGCCAACCGCTCCGCCAGATCGGCTGCCGTATGTTCCTGATCGAACTCCAACACCTGGATGTCGGGCAACTGCTGCAGCCAGGCGATCAGGTTCTGGCCGATGAAGCCACGAGACCCCGTTACGAGTACATTCATGTTAGTGTTCCAAATGGATGAATGGAAGCCAGGACTCAGGTCTCAGCCGGCGGAAGGATGCTGGCGCGCAATGAAAGGATGCGAGAAGCATGGCCAGGCATTACCCGCAGCAAATGGTCATCGGCTGTCCACAACGGACAATCCAGGCTCTCAGCCAGTGCGACGTAGTATGCGTCATAGAGGTTGGGCCGGTTGTAGCGCTCGGCAAGCGCCCATGCGCCGGGATGGAGGCTCTGTGCCGGTCGCAGGCTGATCTCCTGGCTTAGCCCAGCGAAAGCTTCTATAGCCATTTCGCCGCGTTCTGCCGTGATGAGTCCGCGCTGCACGTGTTTGCGTATGGCGGAGGCAGCCTCGAACGGCATCAGGGCTGGCGCATGGATGGCCGTCCCCATTGTGAGCCATTCGCTCCAAAGCGCCTCGGCGCGCTCGCTGTCGACCTCCGGCAACACCAGCTTTACCATGAAGCTGGCGTCAACGCAAAGCGATGAGCTCGTCATCGCGCTCCTCACGGGCTTCACGGATCAACTCGGCAGAATCGGGCAGGGGAGTTCCGCCGCGTTCGGCAAGGATCGCCGCGCGTACCGCGCGCGCGTGAACCAAGGCCTCTTGCTGCCGGGCCTGTACGGCATCGTGTTGTCGTTCCCATGCCTCGAGATTCGCCAGGTCGTTCAGGCTGATCAGTGCAGCCAGCGAACGGCCGCGCCGCTCCACCAATACACGATGACCGCCATAGGCCACGCGCGTCACCAACTCCGAGAAGTTTCGCCGCGCTTCAGCGACGTTGACCGCTTCCATCCTTTTCAGATCTCCTGTTACTATTCTGTACAAAATGTGCTAGTTGTACACATTGTACTGCAAGCACCAATACAACACAAATCAACCCAAAGCGTAAACACTTCCAACCTTCAGACCTTCGACCTTCAGCACCCTCATCAACAACTCCGCCATCTCCGCCACGTCCAACTGCCGCGTGTTGTGCGAGTTGTAATCCTCCTGCTGCGATAGCGGCTCCTGGCCTTCGGTGTAGTAGGCATCGTAGTTCAGGTCGCGGTTGTCGGCCGGGATGCGGAAATAGCCGCCCAGGTCCACGGCGCGGAGCATCTCCTCCCGGGTCAGCAGCGTCTCGTACTGTTTCTCGCCGTGGCGAGTGCCGATGATCTGGATGGGGTTGTTGGCCCCGAAAACGTGCAGCATAGCTTGCGCCAGCGTCTCGATGGTGGCGGCCGGCGCCTTCTGCACGAACAGGTCACCTGGCCGGCCGTGCTGGAAAGCATACAGCACCAGATCCACCGCGTCGTCGATGCTCATCATGAAGCGGGTCATGTGCGGGTCGGTGACGGTGAGCGGCTTGCCGGTCTGGATCTGGTCGGCGAACAGGGGGATGACCGAGCCGCGCGAGGCCATGACGTTACCGTAGCGGGTGATGGCGATAGTGCAACCGCGGTCGGCGGCGATACGCGCCTTGGCCACAGCCAGTTTCTCCATCATGGCCTTGGAGATGCCCATGGCATTGATGGGATAGGCGGCCTTGTCGGTGCTGAGCACCACCACGTTGCTGACGCCCGCGGCCATGGCCGCGTTCATGACGTTTTCCGCCCCCACGGCGTTGGTCAGCAGCGCCTCCATGGGGTAAAACTCACAGGAGGGCACCTGCTTCAGCGCAGCCGCGTGAAAGACGAAGTCGACGCCGACCATGGCATCCAGCAAGCTTTCCGGCCGGCGCACGTCGCCGATAGTGAACTTCAGCTTGCGGTTGTTGCCATAATCCAGTCGCATGTCGTGCTGCTTCTTCTCATCGCGGGAGAAAATGCGGATCTCGGCGATGTCGGTATGGAGAAAGCGGTTGAGCACCGCGTTGCCGAAGGTGCCAGTACCGCCGGTGATCAGGAGGGTTTTACTACTGAACATGTTGGCATTCCAACTCCACAGACGATCTTGATTGCGACATTGTTTGCATCATTCTGCGCCCAACGCGACGATATCGCTTAATCCAGGACGACAAAATCTGGTTTAGATCCACCGCCCAGCAGCCAGTCATAGAGCAGCAATGTGCGGGGCGCGATGCGTGACCAGGTGTACTGTGCCTTGATCAGGGCCCGTCCATGTTGTCCCATGGTGAAAAGTCGGTCGGATGAAGAGCTAAGCGCATCGATCAGCATCTCATAGATGCTTTGTAGGTTGATTTCGGGCCACCAACCGCAACTGTGACTGATCAGTTCAGGCCATGGCGATGCTTGTGTGGCTAGCACTGGGACACCGGCTGCCAGCGCTTCGGGTATGACCACCGGCGCGCCTTCGCTGTGCGAAGTCAACACAAACAACTCGGCCGCAGCAAATGCATCACGTTTGTCCTGATCAATCAGAGGGCCGACAAATTTAACCGACGTTTCCAAACCCAATTTACTGATCAGCGCCTGAAGCTCAGCCAGGTGACCGAACTCATCAGTGCCCGCTATCACTAGCAGCCAATCATTGAAGGCTACGCCGCACTGCTGTAAGGCCTGAAGCAGTAAAGGCAACCCTTTCTTTTGGCTTATCCGGGATAGAAAGAGCATGATGCGGCGATCAGGTGGCAGGTGGAACGCCATGCGAAAACGTTCTGCGCTGCCAGTGCTCTCAAGCCAGGATTCTGAGATGCCGTTAGGGAGCAACGCTACCGGATTTTGCAACCCAAATGCCCGAATTTCAGCGATCTCCCTGTCAGCGACGGCGTGAAGACATGCGGCACTGCGCAGATTTTCGCGTTCATATAGTGCCAGCGCCAGGCGTTTTTTTACACGTGAGCGCCGCAGCGCCCAATCTGTCAGTGTGCCATGAGGGGCGATAACTACTGGCAGGTCATGGTGCTTGTGGAGCACCCTTGTCACTCTGGATATGCCGGTCCAAAGACTGTGTTGGTGTACAACGTCGAACTGCTGACCCGCACGGCCAGCAGCCGCACGCTCCATGGCCGGACTGAACGCCAAACGTTCCGGGCCGACGGCGGAAAAATTGACGAACCGATCTGCTTCGATGCCGCTGTTGCGCGAGGCCCAAGAAGTATCTGTCTCCGATGACAGGCTCCAGAACGAAGCTTCGCATCCTGATTGAATTTGCTGAAAAGCAAGGCTGCGCGCGGCAGCTCCAACGCCAAACGAGCCGGGGCCAACGTTCGGGAGAGTGTGTAGGATTCGTGTCATAGTGATTCGGTATTGGTTTCCTGGACGCGGCAGTGATGGTCCCCACGCTCTCCGGTCCCGCTCACTCTATGGCCGAGTTCGGCTCTCGCAGCAAACGGCGAGATGCGCTTAAGATCAAGTAGTCTGTGTAGCCTGTGCCTCGCTTACGGGCGCGCGTCTGCGCAGTGTTGGCCGCAGCAAGAAAATTCCGGGCAAAAACCTCTGGGCTGAATTGGGCTACACGAGTTTGAGCCGCACGCCCTATGCGTTCTAACTCGTTCGGGTTCTGTGAGCTGGTGACGAGCAGGCGTGCCAACTCGGTTTCGTCCTGAGGATCGAACGAAAAACCGGTTTGGCCTGTGACGACCAGGTCTGGCGCGCTGCCACAGACTTGGCTGACGCCAACAGGTGTCCCCGCGGCCATGGCCTCATTGACCACCAACCCCCATTGCTCTGATGTCTTGCTGGCCAGGATAAACAGCGAGGCCAGGGCATAGTACGGCGCCATGGCTTCGGCTTTGAGGTATCCGACGAAACGTACATGATCTGTCACACCCAATGTGCGAGCAAGTTGCTCCAGGTCGCTGCGCATACGCCCATCGCCTGCAACGATGAACGGCCAGGGTTGGGTAGTATCCTGTACGTACATTGCATAACTGCGCAATAGCCCATCCACATTCTTTTTGGGAACCAGTCGGCATGCTGTCAGAAAAAAGTGTTGCGGCAGCCCCAATTCAGCTCGCCAGTAAGCAGCCTTCGAACGCACGTCCGCTGCCCGATTTGCCCAGAAATCGTTGTCTACCGCGTCGTAGCCGATGAAAATTTGGTCGGGTGACAGGCCCAAACTTAAGGCGTAGGTCAGTTGCGGCGTGCCGCCCACCAGCGCCGAATCGAAACTGCGTACGATCTGGCGTTTAAGCCATTCCTTAGCTGGCGATCGAACGTAGTCTTCAGCTTTGCTCTCGGACATTAAGATCGCACCGCGCCGGCCTCGTCTGCACCAGCTTAAGACGGCCAGCGCGGCCGGGCTGCTATAGCCCACTATCCCGACGACATCTGGTTGTCTTTGGTCAAGAAACTCGATAAGCTGAGCTTGCGAGTGTCTTGTGTACGGCCCTGTTTGGACGGAGTCGGCAGCTAAGACGGTTATCCGATCGGTTAGCAGATTATGATAGCCGGATACTGGCAGATCGGGCGCAGCTCCGCGCAAAGCGAATGGATGGACTTCATGCCCTGAATTTTCTGCTTCATGCAATAACGCCCGAATTCGAGCGGCATGATAGTGCAATATCTCGGACCAGAATAGCGCGAGTCGCATGGGTATATGTGGATGCCTCCAAGAAAATGTCGTTATCGATCTTGAGGCTTGTTCGCTCGGTGTGTCGGATTAAATGCACTGATGGGAGAGGACATCAGTGGCTGGGGTGCAAGCGCCCTGGAAGTTTGACTGCGTTTGGATCGTGTCTTAGGTGATAACAGCCAGATACCGATGGCTGGCAGCGCAACCATGCCCAGCATAGTCAGGGCCCAGTAGTCGGCGCTGCCCCAAATCATCCATAGCAAACTCATCCAGATAATCCCGGTTGCCTTGACTAACGGCGGCGCGTCAGCATGCAACATCCCATCGAGTCTGCGGGAGAGCCAACCAGCCAGGGCCATCATCAAAACTACGGCTATGATCCCCCCTTCGGTGTAGAAACTACCAATTAAGGATGATTTTGCACCGTAGAGCAATGCCTGAATCTCCAGACCGATGCGGGGGGTTTGCTGATCACGTAGTTGGTCTATTAAGAAATACTTCTGCGGGAAAAGCCTGAATGGCACGAGACCAGTCACGGAATAATTCAACAGAGGAATGCCGTAATCGAATCCAGCCAATGTATCGCGGGTATAGCTGTCCAGGTAGAATGTGGCAAGCATGGCAGCATCACCGCTGGATAGCGTGTCGAGGAGAGATGTGGGTGCTTGTGCCGCTGTAGTGAGTAAATCCGTGCGCGATGAAAAAGTGCCATGTCCGCGAATCCACAAAATTGTTGTTATGAAAACGATGAGCACTACCAAGGTTACCCGCGGCCAATGTTTTGAGCGGCGAAGAGTGTCGGTCAACGAGATAGCGATCAACACCGAGACACCCAGAAAACGTGACCAGGGATCTGCAAGACTGGCTAATACGTAAATCGCCATCAACACCCATCCCACCAAACGTCCAGGCTGGGGGACAACCAGGATCAGAAACACTGTAGGCACCAGCAGAAATGTATGCGCCGAATACTCGTAACCAGAGACCTCACCTACAAAGCGCCCCTGTTCGACCACCACATTCTGGACGCCGCCGAAGAGACCGATGCGGAATGTGAGCAATGCAGGCATGCCTATGACGAAGCACAGGATCACAAAAGACCAGACAGCAGGCGAATATCGGGCTGGATGCTTCAACTGCCATCTGACGGTCGCCGCTCTGGTTCGAAGATAGACCAGGAAGAACACTGAAATGCCGATACAGATGACCAAACCAATCCAGATAGCTCGTTTTTCCTTTCCTGCAATGGCAAGGGTGATGTCATATACCAGATAATCGCCTGAAATGACACTCGACAACGGATTGGCAACAAAGTACAGTGCAAATGCCGCCCAGGCCCAGAAGCCTCCTGTGTTCCAGTGAAACAGTTGTTTTTTGAGGAGCCAATACATCCAGAAGAGCAGGAGTATCCCCACTGCCAGTGAATGCAACAGAAGGATTTGTTGGGTTTGCATGACCTAAGTGTCTTTCGGGAAAGAGATCGGTTTATCCGGAACGGGTATAATCAAGCACGTGGAGGTTCAAGGATGCCAAGGAAACGACAGAATTACAGCGCCGAGTTCAAATTCCAGGTGGCACTGGAAGCGGCCAAAGGCCAGAAGACGGTGAACGAGTTGGCGAGCGACTTCGGCGTTCATCCGAACCGGGTCAGTGAATGGAAGCAGGCTCTGCTGCGAGAGGGCGCTCAGGTGTTCGCCACGTCGCCTGCTCAGCGCAGGCAGGTGACAGGCGCCAAGGAGGCTGAGCTCTACGAACAGATCGGGCGGCTCAAGCTCGAATGACCGCCTACCTACGCCGCCACAGTCATGATCTCAGCGGCATCAATTTTGGGTCGGTACTTGCCTTTGCCCAGGAAGGTTTCGCTGAGTTCGGCAAAAACCACGAATACGGGTATGATGAAGTCGTCGTCCATGGCGGTTTCCTTCTTGCAGTTGAGTCTTGATTAACCCAATTCTGCGACGGAAACCGCCATGCGACAAATTAGCAATCACGGTAAAATTGTGATATATAAAAACATTCAACTGTCCATTCGCTTAGATTTTTGACCAAATCGGAGATTTTCTGGTAAGCTCAGGGCATGACACCTGA
>JACSRL010000734.1 GCA_014879765.1 Anaerolinea sp.
GTCTCCCCGTCCCGCCCCACCCGCCACCGTGATCGGCCAGTTGGAACGGGCGGCGGCGCAGTCCCTGCTGCATCCGGGCGCGGTCTATCTGCACCAGGGCGAGTCCTACCTGGTGGAGCGGCTGGACTGGGAGGAGGGCCACGCCTGGGTGCGGCCGGCCGAGCTCGATTATTACACCATGGCCAGCGGCAGCCAACAGGTGCAGGTGCTGGCCGAACAGGAAGCGCACGTCGCCGGCGGCCTGGGCCTGGCCTATGGCCCGGTGCAGGTGCGCAGCCAGGTCAGCGGTTTCCGGCAGATCAAACGCCATACCCACGAGACGCTGGGCTACGGCGAGATCCAGCCGCCGCTGCCTGAGCAGGTGCTGGAGACCGACGCCTTCTGGCTGGCGCTGCACGAGGAACTGCTGGCCCCCCTGCGCGCGGCCGGCCAGTGGCGCAGCGATCCCAACGACTATGGCCCCAACTGGCAGCAGCAGCGCCACGCGGCCAGGGCGCGCGATGGTTACCGCTGCACCCTCTGCGGCGCGGCCGAGCAGCCTGGCCGCCAGCATGACGTGCATCATATCCAGCCCTTCCGCACCTTTGACTATGCGCCCGGCCAGAACGAGGCCTACCTCCTGGCCAACCGGCTGGAAAATCTCGCCACCCTCTGCCGCTCCTGCCATCAGCGGGCGGAACAGGGCCAGCGTCTGCGCACCGGGCTGGGCGGGCTGGCCTATGCCCTGGGCAGCCTGGCTCCCCTGCATCTGATGTGCGATCCGGGCGATCTGGGAGTGGTGACCGAGGCCAAGGCCCCGGAGAGCGGCCTGCCGACCATCACCATCTACGAGAAGGCGCCGGCCGGCATCGGCTTTAGCCAGCGGCTCTATGAGCTCAGCCCGGCTCTGCTGGCGGCCGTGGGCGACCTGGTGGCCGGCTGCTCATGCGTCGCTGGCTGCCCGGCCTGCGTCGGCCCGGTGGGCGAGGAGCAGCAGGCCGACATCGACGCGCGCCAGCTCACCCTGGCGCTGGCCGCGGCCTGCCAGCGTGCGCTGCTGGATCAGCCCGCCATGCTTGCAGATTCCCCCAAGCCGACCTATAATGGCACGCGTTAGCGCACCGGATCGGCCGCTGTGGTCCGGCAGTTGCACACCATCATCCTGGAGGATTTATCGATGGCCGACATTTTCGAGAAGGCTTTTAGCTACACCACGGTCAAAGAGATCAAAGCTACCGGCTATTATCCCTATTTTATCGCCTTGGATGGCCACGAGGGCGCCGAAGCGGTCTACCGCGGCCGCCGCTTGCTCATGTTCGGCTCCAACAACTACCTGGGACTGACCACTCACCCCAAGGTGCGCGCAGCCGCCATCAAGGCCATCGAGCAGTACGGCACCAGTTGCACCGGTTCCCGCTTCCTCAACGGCACCCTGCTGATGCACGAGCAGTTGGAGCATGAGCTGGCCGAGTGGGTCGACAAGCCGGCCGCGCTGGTCTTCAGCACCGGCTACCAGACCAACCTGGGCGCCATCAGCGCGCTGGTGGGCCGGCGCGACTACGCCGTGCTGGACAAGGACGATCACGCCTGCATCGTGGACGGCGCGCGGCTCTCCTATGGCGAGATGAAACGCTTCCGCCACAACGACGTCAAGGACCTGAGCCGGGTGCTGGCCAGGCTGCCGGAGGATGTGGGCAAGCTGGTGATCGTCGATGGCCTCTTCAGCATGGAGGGTGACATCGCGCCGCTGCCGGAGATGATCCCGGTGATCAAACAGCACGGCGCGCGGCTGATGGTGGATGACGCCCACGCTATGGGGGTGCTGGGCGGCGGCCGCGGCACGGCTGCGCACTTCGGCGTCACCGAGGACGTGGACCTGATCATGTCCACCTTCAGCAAATCCTTTGCCAGCCTGGGTGGTTTCATCGCCGGCGACGCCGACGTGATCAGCTACATCAAGCACACCGGTCGCTCCATGATCTTCAGCGCCAGCATTCCACCCAGCAACGCGGCCGCCGCCCTGGCCGCGCTGGAGGTGATGCGCACCGAGCCGGAGCGGGTGGAGCAGGTCAACGCCAACGCTGACTACATGCGCGGCGAGCTGCGGCGTCTGGGCTTCGACACCGGCAACAGTTGCACCCCTGTGATCCCCATCATCATCGGCGACGACCAGCTCTGCTTCGTGGTCTGGCGGCATCTGTTCGACGCCGGCCTCTTTGTCAACCCGGTGATCAGCCCCGGCGTGCCCGTGGGCCGCGCCCTGCTGCGCACCAGCTACATGGCCACCCACACCAGAGATCACATGGACCGCGCCCTGGCGATCTACGAGCAGGTAGGCAAGGCGTTTGGCCTGATTGCGTGAGGCGTGAGGCGTGATGCGTGGACAGGGTGTGAGGAGTGTTCTGTAACCCGTAACTCGTAACTCGTAACCCGGAAACAGTTTTCGTATTATGCAAGAGCTTTCCGGTCACGCATCACGTTTCACTCGTCATACCCCGGCATCACACGACGAAAAGCCAACGCCCACCATTCCGGTCACGCATCACGTTTCACTCGTCATACCCCCTGGCAAATCTAAACGGCGTTGAAAAAAAGTATGTGCGCTCCGGTCAGCCCGTCCGGAGCGCACATGGGGAGAGGAGGGGAAGGAAATACAACGCAAGACACCCCTCAGACGCAGGGTTCCAACAAAAGGTTCCCTGAGCGTTGACAAATTTCTCTGAACGGGCTAAGATGATCCAAATTCGTGAAACGTGAAACGTGAAACGTGAAACGTGAAATGTGACCGGAGAGATCTTCTGCCATATGAAGATTGGTTCCGAGTTACAAGTTACGCATCACGCATCACGCATCACGCATCACGCATCACGCATCACGCATCACGCATCACGCATCAC
>JACSRL010000764.1 GCA_014879765.1 Anaerolinea sp.
GTAGGCCGCCGTATCGAAATCACGTGTTCGCACCCGCCGGCGGGCCAAACGTTGGTTTCGATACGGCGGCCTACTCAACCAACGTTTGGCCCGCCGGCTCTTGCTCTACCCGGTCCCTTCCTTGCTCTGCCCGGTCCCTTCCTTGCTCTGGCCGGTCTCCGACCGAGCCAGCCCGTGCCCAAATTGACGCGCCGCAGATCCCCAGACCCATTTGACACCGCCGCCTGCCCCACGTATAATCCAGCCGGTGCGGGCGTATAGCTCAGTTGGTTAGAGCGCTTCCCTTACAAGGAAGAAGTCACAGGTTCGAGTCCTGTTACGCCCACTGACCCCCCACCGCAAGGACTGACAGTCCTGTGATGTCCCACCCCGAACTGCGCAAACTACCCAGTGTGGACCGGCTGCTGCACCAGAGCGCCATCGTCGCCGCGCGCACCCAGTTCAGCCACGAGCTTGTCGTCGACGCGGCGCGCAGCCTGCTGGAGGAGAGCCGCGCCGCGATCATTGACCAGGGTCAGCCCTGCCCCGCGCCCGATGAGCTGGCCCAAACGCTGTTGGCCCGGCTCCATGCCGCCACCCAGCCCACCCTCCAGCCGCTCATCAACGCCAGCGGGGTCATCATCCACACCAACCTGGGCCGTGCGCCGCTCAGCGAGGACGCGCAGCGCGCCATGCTGCTGGCCAGCGAGGGCTACTCCAACCTGGAATATGACCTGGCGGCCGGCCGCCGCGGCTCGCGCTACCTCCACGCCGTGGCCCTGCTGCGCCGCCTGACCGGGGCCGAGGACGCGTTGGTGGTCAACAACAACGCCGGGGCCGTGCTCCTCTGTCTGATGGCGCTGGCCCACGGCCGGCAGGTGATCATCTCACGCGGCCAACTGGTGGAAATCGGCGGCGGCTTTCGCATCCCCGACGTGCTGCTGGCCAGCGGCGCGCGCCTGGTCGAGGTGGGCGCGACCAACCGCACCCATCTGGCCGACTACCAGCGCGCGATCGGGCCGGAGACCGCGGCCCTGCTGCGGGTACACAGCTCCAACTTTCGCCAGATCGGCTTCACGGCCGAGGTCAGCCTGGCCGAGCTGGCCGCGCTGGGCCGGCAACACGAGCTGCCGTTGATCGACGACCTGGGCAGCGGCACGCTGCTGGACACCGCGCGCTATGGCCTGGCCCGTGAGCCGCGCGTCCAGGAGAGCGTGCAGGCCGGCGCGACCCTGGTCACCTTCAGCGGCGACAAGCTGCTGGGCGGGCCGCAGGCCGGGCTGATCGTCGGCCGGGCTGAGGAGATCGCCCGGCTGCGCCAGCACCCCTTGACGCGCGCGCTGCGCGTGGACAAGACCACCCTGGCCGCGCTGGCTGCCACCCTGAGCCACTATCTGGCCGGCCAGGCCGAGCAGCAGATTCCCGTCTGGCGCATGATCGCGGCCAGCAAGGAGGCCTTGGCCGCGCGCGCGGCCGGCTGGGCGGCCCGGTTGACAGAGGCCGGACTGGCGGCGCGCGTCCAGCCGGGCGCATCCACCGTGGGCGGCGGCGCTCTGCCTGGCGAGACGCTGCCCACCTGTCTGCTGGCCCTGCCCGGCCTGCCAGCCGACCGCATGGCCGCGCGCCTGCGCGCCGGCCAGCCGGCCGTGGTGGCGCGCATCGTCGATGACGCGCTCTGTTTCGACCCGCGCACCGTGCTGCCGGAGCAGGAGGAGCTGCTGCTGGCGGCCATCCTGGCCGCCCGTTGACGGCCGGCCTGGGCGCGCGATGAGCTGGAAAATCGCCGCATCATCTGATCTCCTGTGGGCTGTGGCTTTGTCGCTCCCGGCAGAGCCGCGATCCGCCGGGTCTGGAGTTTTGCATGGCTGATCTCACCCGCATTCAGGGGCGCGTGATCCGCGCCGGCCGCGCCGAGGGACGCGCGCTGGTCTCGCCCGCGCCCATCGGCTTTTTGGGCGGCGTCGATCCCGACAACGGCGTGGTGGTGGAGCCCAACCACCCGCTGCACGGCCAGTCGGTGGCCGGCCGCGTGCTGGTCTTCCCCACCGGCAAGGGCAGCACCGTTGGCTCCTACACCATTTTGCGCCTGGCGCGCAACCGCGTGGCGCCGGCCGCCATGATCAACGCCGAAAGCGAGGCCATCGTCGCGGTGGGCGCGATCATCGCCGACATCCCGATGGTCGATCAGGTGGCCATCGGCCTGATTCGCGACGGCGACTGGGTGGTGGTGGACGGCGCCACGGTGGAGATTCGCCAGGAGCCGGCCCCGTGAGCGACGACGGCCCGCGCGATCTGGTTTTCCTCAAGCTGGGCGGCTCGTTGATCACCGACAAGACCCGGGTGGAGGCTGTGCAGGAGGAGGTGCTGCGCGGGGTGGCTGGCGAGATCGCCCGCGCCCGGCGGGAGGCCCCGCGCCTGCGTCTGCTGCTGGGCCACGGCAGCGGCTCCTTTGGCCACGTCGCGGCCCGCAAGCATGGCACCCGGGCCGGCGTGCAGGGGGAGCAGGGCTGGCAAGGCTTCGCCCAGGTGGCCGACACGGCCGCGCGTCTCAATCGGCTGGTCACGGCCGCGCTGCTGGAGGCCGGCGTGCCCGCCTGGTCGGTGCAGCCTTCGGCCGGCCTTCTCTGTCAGGATGGGGCCATTGTCGCCTGGGCCGGCCAGCCCATCGAGCTGGCGCTGGCGCGCGGGTTGACGCCGTTGATCTACGGCGACGCCGCGCTGGACCGCGGGCGTGGGGGGACCATCGTCTCCACCGAGGAGCTTTTCGCCTGGCTGACGCCACGGCTGCGGCCGGCGCGCATTGTGCTGGCCGGCGTGGTGGATGGCGTCTACAGCGCCGATCCGCTGCTGGACCTGTCTCTTATACACATCTCCGAGCCCACGA
>JACSRL010000395.1 GCA_014879765.1 Anaerolinea sp.
ACGATCCAATGCTGGGTGGAGCGGTTGACTCTGGCCGCGCGGGCGGCCAGTTCGATGGCGCCATCCTCGATGGGGGCGGCGAAATTCACGGTCAGCGCGATGGGGACGCCTGCGCTGTGTGGGTGCTGCAACACCGCGTTGAGCAACAGGCTGGAGGTGATGCCGCCGAAGGGGCCTACCATGTTGGCATAGGCTGGGCTGGTCGCGCCTGTGAAACGACCTGTGCCAGCCGCTTTCAGTTCAATGGCTGTATCCAGGGGGTGCATGGTCATCTGCCTTGGTTTTGACGTAACTGTTCAGGTGCCGGGCGCTTGTTGACAACGAAAACGGCTGGCTCTCAGAGAGCCAGCCGTCACGCAGGTGGGCGGTATAAGACTCGAACTTATGGCCTCCACGATGTCAACGTGGCGCTCTAACCAACTGAGCTAACCGCCCGATGCCCGCAGATTATACCACTGTTGTCGAACACTGCAAAATCACTCGGCAGGGTGGTTGAGACGTTCAACGTCGTAACTGCTCAGCCGGCGGGCCAAACGTGGGTTTCGACACTTGCACCTGCGCTGCGCTTCGGCGTAAACGCTTGCGTTAATGCAGATGTACGGCACTCAACCCACGTTTAGCCCGCAACGCAGGCGGACGCCTGGCCTACGCCGCGCCGGCCATGGCCTCCACGTTGACCCCCGGCAGCCCGGCCATCAGCCCGCCGCTGGTTCCCAGGATCAACGGCGTGCCGGCCAGCGGGGCCAGCAGGCGGTTGATTTCCTGCGTGATCGCGGCCGCGGGCCGCGGCTGGGCCAGCCAGCCCACGTCCACGTTGCCCCACAGGCAGAGCTCCGGCCCGGCCTTGGCCCGCACGCCGGCCAGGCTCATGCCCGCGGCCGGCTCCAGCCCCTGGAGGCCGTTGATGCCTGTCGCCAGCAGATCGTCCAGCACCTCCCACAGGTTGCCGTCGGAGTGAAAGACCACCGGCAGCCCGGCCCGCTGGCAGGCGTCCACCAGCACGGTCAGGTAGGGGAAATAGCTCTGCCGCAGCGCGGCCGGCCGCACGGTGACGCTGCGGCGGTAGGCGATATCGTCGCCCAGAAGGATGCCATCGGCGCCAGCCTCAGCCAGCCGCTGGATGAACTCGGCCTGCTCGACCACAGCCTCGGCCATGAAGTAGGGCAGGTCAGCGGTCGGCCGCGTCAGCTTCATCAGCGCCTGTTCCCAGCCCCAGGCCTTGACGGCCATGCTGAATGGCCCGTCCACCAGGGCAAAGACGAACAGATCGCTCTCCTGCTGCCATGTGCGCAGCAGAAAGAGCGCCTCCTGCGGGTCGGGCTGCTCCGGGCTGCCCCAGCCGTGCGAAAAGGGAACCACGGCCAGGTCATGGCGCAGCCGCTGCAAAAGGGCGTGGCGCGCGGCCCAGGGGATAGCCTCCCCCTCCAGGCCGACCACATCGCGCACGAAAGGGTCGTCGATGGCCAGTTCGCCGCGCAGCAGCCGGCCGGGCCACTGGCCGGCCAACGCGCGCTGCACGGCCCGTCTGCTGGTGGGGATAGTCTTGGTAGCGTCGTTCATGGCGATCTCTGTCAGCTTGCAGCGGCGACTTCGCCCGGTTCGGCGGCCCGCTCCTGCACCCAGCGCCGCAGCACGAAGAGCGCCAGCGCGGCGCCGGCCACGCCGAAAAGCACCGTCGCCAGCATGCCGCCCTGCTCGAACAGCACCACCGCCAGGTAGTCGCTGACGGTGCGGGCAATGCCGCCGGCCACCACGGCCAGCGACAGCACCGTGCCGCGCGCCAGCGGCGCCTGCTCCGACAGCAGGCTGATGTGGGAGACGATGCTCCACTCGAAGGCCAGGGTGAAGACGGCCATGCCGGCCACGGCCAGCGCCTGGCTGCGTTCCAGCAGCGGCAGCAAGGCCAGAGTGAGCGTCATGGCGGCCAGGCCGAGGCCCACGCCGCGGCGCTTGCCCAGCCGGTCGATGAAGAGGCTGCTGCCGCCGGAGGCCAGCAGCTCGGCCAAGCCCAGCAGCGCGGCCACGCGGCCGATCTGGTTGGGCGCCATGCCAAAGGATTGCTCCAGCCAGGCGCCGTAGGTGACGAAGAAGCTTTCGGCGGCGACGAAGATCAGCCCGTTGACCAGGATGGCCGCGCGGGCGCTGGGCGACTGCCACACCGCGCCGGCCAGTTGCCGAAAGCTGCGCCCCACCGTGGCCGCCGGCCGGTGGCCGCGCGGCAGCAGCGAGGGCAGCGGCGCCACGGCCAGGCTCAGCCCGGCCAGGATGCGCAGCGGCGCCTGCCAGCCGGCCTGCACCATCGTGATCCCGACCAGAGGCAGGATCACCAGGCCGGTGATGGCCCAACTGAATTCAATGATGCCCACCACCCGGCCGCGGCGATGGAAGGGCACGTGGGCAGCCACTGTGGCTTGCAGGTTGGGGATGAACGCAGTCGAGGCCAGGCCCAGCAGGATGATGGGCGGGATGGCGCTGGCCAGTCCCTGCGCCGTGCTGAGCCACCAGAGGCCGACCGCCTGCGTCAGCAGCGCGGCCGTCAGCAGGCCGCGCGGGCCGTGGCGGTCGCTCCAGGCGCCGAAGAGGGGGCTGGGAAAGACCATGGCCGAGCGCAGCGCCAGCAGCAAGCCGCCCTGCGACAGGGTGATGCCCAGGCCGCGGCTGATCTCGGGCAAAAAGGGGTAGAACAGGCGCACGGCCGTGTCCACCACCAGGCGCATGGCGATGGCGACGACGATCAGGCGGCCGGTGCGTGGGTTGTTGGGTGTTTGTGTCGGCATCACGGTTGGCAACGCATCGATACGGCGCAGACGCCTACTCAACCCTCGGATCGAGTAGGCGCAGCCGTAACGAGATCAACGTTTG
>JACSRL010000695.1 GCA_014879765.1 Anaerolinea sp.
TTCTGGCGGAGAGGGAGGGATTTGAACCCTCGATCCCCGGAGGGATACGCGCTCTCCAGGCGCGCGCACTAGACCGGACTATGCGACCTCTCCACGAACAGCGGCATTATACCATCTGCACCCGCAAGGGCCAAAGTTTCTATCCAACCATGCGCAGTTCCAATTCTCCGCACAGTGGCGCCGCCAGTATGACGCAGATCATAGCACGATCTGCTAACTTCGGCTATACTGCCCTGGCAACACCTGCCGCGCCTTAAAACGCGGCCCTCGCTGGGCATGCCAGGCGCAGCCCCGCCCCTTTCGACCCACCGGCCGCCGCGAGACAGTAACCCGGTTTCTGATACCATGCCTGACCGATTACGCCGCGACACCCTCTCAGCCCTGGAATCGCCAGGGCCCTGCCGGCTGGCAGAGCCCTGGATCCCTGGCGGAGAGGGTGGGATTTGAACCCACGAGGGTGATAAGCCCTACGCGTTTTCGAGACGCGCGCACTCGACCGAACTATGCGACCTCTCCGTACATCAGACTTGGGAAGTCGCCGCAGGCTGTGGTCTCACGAAATCCACCACTGCGGCGACTTCCAAAGTCCGCGACCAACGTCGGAGATTATAACACAGCGCCCCTGATCGGGCAAAGAAAGCGACCCCGTTGGATATGAACCACCACCCTGCTGAATTGACCGAACTGCGCGACATGCGGGCGCGGGCTGTGGCGGCCGGCGGCCAGGAACGTGTCGACGCCCAACACGCCAAAGGCAAGCTGACCGCCCGCGAGCGCATAGCCGCGCTGCTGGATGAAGGCTCCTTTCAGGAGATCGGCGCGCTGGCCACCCACAACATCAGCGACTTTGGCATGGCTGACAAGAAGTATCCCGGCGACGGCCTGGTGGCCGGCTTCGGCAAGATCCTCGGCCGCAAGGTGGCGATCTATGCCCAGGACTTCACCGTGCTGGGCGGCTCCTTCTCCGAGGTGCAGTCCCACAAGATCAGCCGCATCATGGACATCGCCGTGGACAGCGGCATCCCCATCATCGCCCTGATCGATTCCGGCGGCGCACGCATCCAGGAAGGGGTGCGCAGCCTGGCCGCGTACGGCGAGCTCTTCACCCGCAACGTCATGGCCTCCGGCGTGGTGCCGCAGATCGCGCTGATCCTCGGCCCCAGCGCAGGGGGCGCGGTCTATTCGCCGGCCTTGATGGACTTCGTGATCATGGTGCGCAAGATCAGCCACATGTTCATCACCGGCCCCGACGTGATCAAGACTGTCACCGGCGAGGATGTCACCTTCCGTGACCTGGGGGGAACGCTGATCCACAACTCCCGCAGCGGCGTAGCCCACCTGCTGGCCGACAACGAGCAGCAGGCCTTTCTCCAGGTCAAACAGTTGCTCAGCTATCTGCCGCCCAACAACGCCGAGGACCCGCGCCGCGTCGAACCCTACGATGACCCGCTGCGCATGGATGACACCCTCAACTACCTGGCGCCCGAAGACCACACCCAGCCCTACGACATGCGGGCCGTCATCGACCGTGTCGTGGACCTCGACAGCTTCTTCGAGGTGCAGCCCTACTACGCGCGCAACGCGATCGTCGGCTTCGGCCGGCTGGACGGCTACGTCACCGGCATCGTGGCCAATCAGCCAGCCTATCTGGCCGGCGTGCTGGACATCGACAGCAGCGACAAGATCGCCCGTTTCGTGCGCATCTGCGACGCCTACAACATCCCCCTGGTGACTTTCGTCGACTGCCCCGGCTACCTGCCCGGCGTGGACCAGGAGCATCACGGCATCATCCGCCACGGCGCCAAGGTGATCTACGCCTACTGCGAGGCCACCGTGCCCAAGATCAGCATCGTCACCCGCAAGGCCATCGGCGGCGCATACATCGCCATGAGCAGCAAGCAGATGCGCTCTGACCTGGCCTTCGCCTGGCCCACCGCCCAGATCGCGGTCATGGGGCCAGAAGGGGCCGTCAATATCCTCTATCGCCGCGAGCTGGGGAAGGCGTCTGACCCCGAACTGCTGCGCGCCGAGATCATCGCCCAGTACCAGAGCACCTTCATGTCCCCCTACGTGGCCGCGGACATGGGCCAGATCGACGAGGTGATCGAGCCGCGCGAGACCCGCACCCGGCTGATCGCCGCGCTGGACGTGCTGCGCGGCAAGGTGTCCACCAACCCGGCCAAAAAACATGGCCTGATGCCGGTGTGAAACAAGAAGGAGCAGGGACGCGATGAGTGAGACCTTTTACCAGGGGCTGGTGATCTCGGCCATCGGCATGGGCATGGTCTTTGCCGCGTTGGCCGGGCTGTGGGCGCTGATCGCCCTGCTGGGCCGGCTGCGCATGCCCACCCGTCTGGGCAGCGCCAGGGAAGACCCCCAGGTGCTGGCCGAGCTGGAGATCAGCGAGCCGCCGCTGCTGCCCTCGGCCGATGAGATGGCCGCCATTGCCAGCGCGCTGGCCTTTTTGCACGCCGAGCAGGAGGCCGCAGAGGGGCTGCGCCGGCGGCAACCCCCCGTGCTGACCCGCTGGGTTGCCGTGGGCTATGGCCGGCAGTTGACCCCCTGGCAGCCGCCGCGCGGCCGCGGCCGCCAGAACTGATCTTCGTGACTGTCCATGCTCACGCCAGGCTCCAGGCGCTCCGGAAAGCTTTATCCCTCGCGGCTTTGCATCCTGGCGTGAGGCAATCAGTGCGCTATGGTAACTGCTCAGGCGGCGGGCCAACCGTTGGTTTCGATACGGCGCAGACGCCTACTCAACCAACGTTTGGCCCGCCGCCGGGTGCGTGTACGTCGATTTCGACACTTGCACCTGCGCTGCGCTTCGGCGTAAACGCTTGCGTTTATGCAGGTGTACGGCGGCC
>JACSRL010000735.1 GCA_014879765.1 Anaerolinea sp.
TTCATGGCGCCATGACCTTGGTCTGCAAGACAAAAACCCGGTTTCTAATGCCAAGCCTGAGCAGTTACCGTGCAAGCATGAAATGCGAATTGGGGTGTCATAATAGGCCCCGCAGGGCGCGGCGCAGGACTTTGCTGTTGGTCGTGCGTGGCAGGTCGGCGACGACGTTGACGGTGTCAGGAATGGGCTTAGATCAGGGGGAGAGGAGGATGATGATCAGCAGGGCGACCAGAGCGACGGCGGCGTATTCCACCAGCACGCGGCGGGTGATGCGATCCTGCAAGGTTTGCCAGGTCAGGCTGACCAGCAGGTAGAAGAGCACCAACAGCAGCAGGCTGGCGCTGAGGGGGCTGAGACCGGTCAGCAGCAGGCCGAAGGCCACCTGGGCCACCACCGCGCCGACGATGAACGCGTAGAGCGCCACCAGCGTGACGCGCGCCTGCGTGCCGCGCAGCAGCTCCAGCGCCAACAGCATGGCCACGCCGCCCAGCACCGCAGCCCGGCTGCCTTCTGGCCACGCGCCGGGGATCAGCAGGAAAAGCACCAGGGCCACGGCATAGCAGACCAGGTTCAGCGCGGCCCGCGCGCGGCGATAGCCGGTGGCCTGTGGGTCCAGGCTGTAGTAGAGCGCCACCAGCACCACGGCCAGCAGCACAGCCATGCCCAGCAGCAGGGTGGCCCAATAGGGCAGGGAGGGCGCGCGCGGCAGGGTGATGGCCCCGATCAGCGTCACCGCGACGGGCAACGCCCAGAAGCGCATGGGCAGGCGCAGACGCCCCTGGCGGCTGAGCGGATGGGCCTGGACCACCGCCTGCGCGCCGGAGCCGGCCAGCAGAGCCAGCAGCAGCGGCAGCAGATTGGCCGCGGCGATGGGCAGCGTCACCCTGGCCGGGCCCAGCGCCAGGCTGGCCCCGCGTCCTGGCAGGCTGATCAGCGCGCTGGCGGCCAAGGTGATCACCACCCCCCACACGGCAACGCTGATGCGATCACGAAAGTCGGAGTTCATGGGGTGATTCTAGGATCAGATGTGGGGAGCCAGAAGGGCGCGGCCGCGTCCGTCTGGCCCAGCCGCCGCTCCAGCGCCCAGGCCAGCACAGGCTGATCGCGCCAGGGATGCTCGATCTCGCCGAAACACATGGATTCCTCGTGGCCCTTGCCGCAGACGATGACCACGTCGCCGGGCTGGGCCATCTCCACCGCGGCCAGGATGGCGGCCGTGCGGTCGGGGATGCGCCAGAAGGTGCGGCCTTCGACGCCGCCGGCCTGCTGCGCTCCCTCGGCCATCTGCGCCAGGATCGTGTCCAGCGACTCGACGCGCGGATCCTCGGCCGTCAGGATGGTCAGATCGGCCAGCCGCAGCGAGGCGGCCGCCATCAGGCTGCGCTTCTGCACGTCGCGCAGACCCGCGCTGCCGAAGACCGCGATCACCCGGCCGCGGGTCATGGGGCGCACCGCCTCCAGCGCGCGCTGCAAGGAGATGGGGGTGTGGGCAAAATCGACCATGGCCACGAAGTCCTGGCCGCGCTCGATGCGCTCCATGCGGCCATCCACCCCCGGCATGACAGCCAGCGCCGCGGCCATCGGCTCCAGCGGCAGGCCCAGCGCCAGCCCCGCGGCCAGCGCGGCCAGCGCGTTGGTGACGTTGAAGCGCCCGGGCAGCGGCAGCTCGACATGCACCTGTCCGGCCGGCGTCGTCGCCGTAAAGGTGGTGTGCTGCGCCTGGTAGACGATCTCCGTGGCCCGCAGGTCGGCCGCCGCATCCTCCAGCCCGTAGCTGAGGATCCTGCCGGCCGGAATGGCGCGCAGGTGGGGGTAGGAGGCGTCGTCGGCGTTGAGCACGGCGGTCTTGGGCTGGGCGTCTGCCTGAAACGTGAAGCGTGAAACGTCAGATGTGACGGCGAGGGGCTTGGGCTGTGCCGCCGCCAGACTGTGGAACAGCAGCGCCTTGGCGGCCAGGTAGGCCTCCCACGTCCCGTGATAGTCCAGGTGCTCATGGGTGATGTTGGTCACCACTGCCACATCGAAATCGACCGCGGCCACCCGGCCCTGGTGCAGGCCGTGCGAGGTGGCCTCCAGCACGGCGGCCTGGCAGCCGGCGTCGCGCATCTGGGCCAGATAGCGCTGCACGTCGGGCGCGTCGGGCGTGGTGACGTGCAGGCCGGTGTCCAGCGCCTCCTGGCCGATGCGCGCGCCCACCGTGCTGATCATGCCGGGGTGCAGGCCGGCCGCGCCCAGCAGGTGATAGATCAGATTGCTGGTGGTGGTCTTGCCGTCGGTGCCGGTGACGCCGACGACGCGCATCGAGCGGCTGGGATAGTTGAAGAAGGCCGCGGACAGCCGCGCCAGCGCCGCCCGGCTGTCGGCCACCCGAATGTAAGGCGCGCGGCTCGTAGTGACGACTTCAGTCGTCTCCGGCGTCAGTGGATCCGTGCCTACGACCGCCGCCGCGCCGCGCCGGATCGCGTCCGCGATGAAGCGATGGCCGTCCGCGGCGCCGCCCTGCACGGCCACGAAGAGCGCGCCCGGCTGCACCTGGCGCGAGTCGGCCGTGACCTGGGTGATTTCGACCGAAGGCAGGGGGCCGCTGGCGCCGTAACTGGGCAGCGCCTGGAGCAAGGTTGGGAGGAGAGGAGACATGGTTGGAGGCCATTATACGGCGGTGGGGAGGGTTTGTCCAAGTCATAGCAGCGGTTGAGGAGACTTCATAGAGTACCCAGGGCTTCTCAGATGTCTTGGTAAGTGTCACGCTGTTAGTTGACAATCTGATGCAAAGTTGTATACTTCGGCTTAGTGGTGGATTTCACTACTCAATCTGGAAAGTACTCGTGGCGTTGAGGTGGTTCAGCGCAGCGCAAGAT
>JACSRL010000301.1 GCA_014879765.1 Anaerolinea sp.
GGAGCAGCCCACGCCCTGGTCCACCCAGCGCACCACGTAGCCCAGGATGCCCTGGGCGTTGTTGTCCAGTTCCTGCTGGCGCTCGGCGTCGCTCCAGTTCGGAGTGGCGGTGACCGGGACGGTCAGCAGGCCGGTGAGCAGGTCGTCGCGCTCGCGCACCGGGTCGGCTTCGGCGCTGGCCTTTTCCATCGCGATCTGGATGTCGCTGACCTTGACCTGGTGGTAGTGCAGCGCGTGCAGCGTGGCGCCGGTGGGGCTGGGCACCCAGGCGGTGTTGGCGCCGGCCTTGGGGTGGTTGATTTTCTGCTCCAGCATGGCGGCCATCAGGTCGGGCATGGCCCACATCCCCTTGCCGATCTGCGCCTTGCCGCGCAGGCCGCAGGCCAGGCCGACGATGACGTTGTTCTTCTCGTAGGCCTGGATCCAGGCGCTGGTCTTCATGTCGCCCTTGCGGATCATCGGGCCGGCCAGCATGGCGCTGTGCATTTCGTCGCCGGTGCGGTCCAGGAAACCGGTGTTGATGAAGGCCACGCGGCTGGCGGCGGCGGCAATGCAGGCTTTCAGGTTGACGCTGGTGCGGCGCTCTTCGTCCATGATGCCCAGCTTGACAGTGCTCTCCGGCAGGCCCAGCATCTGCTCGACGCGGCCAAACAACTCGGCCGCAAAGCCGACCTCGGCCGGGCCGTGCATCTTGGGCTTGACGATGTAGACGCTGCCGGTGCGGCTGTTGCGGATGCCGTCCTTGCCATGGCCTTGCAGGTCGTGCAGGGCAATGGTGGTGGTAACGACGGCGTCCATGATGCCTTCGGGAATCTCGCGCACCTGGCCGTCGGCGCCGGTCCACAGGATGGCCGGGTTGGTCATCAGGTGGCCCACATTGCGCAGGAACATCAGCGAGCGGCCGTGCAGGCGCACCAGGCCGCCGCCGTCGGGCGCGGTGTAGAGGCGGTCGGCATTCAGGCCGCGGGTGAAGCTCTTGCCACCCTTGGCGACTTCTTCGGTGAGCGTGCCCTTCAGGATGCCCAGCCAGTTGCGGTAGCCCAGCACCTTGTCGGCGGCGTCCACGGCGGCGACCGAGTCTTCAAGATCGAGGATGGTGGACAGCGCGGCTTCCATCACCACGTCGCTGACGCCGGCGGCGTCGCTCTGGCCGATCGGCGTGTTGCGGTTGATCTGGATGTCAATGTGGTTGCCGTTGTGCTTGAGCAGCACCGACGCCGGCGCATCGGCCTCACCCTGGTAGCCGACAAACTGCGACGGGTCCTGCAACTGCACGCTGGCGCCACCCTTGAGCGTGACGACCAGCTGGCCACCCGCCACCCGGTAGCCGGTGGAATCGCGGTGCGAACCACCGGCCAGCGGCGCGGCCAGGTCGAGCACGTTGCGGGCGAAGTCGATCACCTTGGCGCCGCGCACCTCGTTGTAGCCGGGGCCTTTTTCGGCGCCACCGGTCTCGGCAATCGCATCGGTGCCGTACAGCGCGTCATACAGGCTGCCCCAGCGCGCATTGGCGGCGTTCAGCGCGTAGCGGGCGTTCAGGATCGGCACCACCAGCTGCGGGCCGGCCTGCACGGCCAGTTCGTCATCGACGTTGGCGGTGGTGGTCTGCACTGTGCCGGGGTCGGGCACGAGGTAGCCGATGGTTTCGAGAAACTTGCGGTAGGCCGCCATGTCGGTGATGGGGCCGGGGTTGGCGCTGTGCCATTTGTCCAGCTCGGTCTGCAGACGGTCGCGCTCGGCCAGCAGCGCGATGTTGCGCGGCGCCAGGTCGGCGACGATGGCGTCAAAACCGGCCCAGAAAGTGGCGGGCTCCACGCGGGTGCCGGGCAGCACCTCGTTGTTGATGAAGTCGTGCAGCTCGGTGGCCACTTGCAGGCGGGCAATGTTGGTGCGTGCGGTCATGGGGATTCCTCCGGAAAAAACAGAAAAAGATCAGAAAAACGTGAGCACGTCGCGCAGGCTGGTGCCGGTGCGGGTGGGCTGCGTGCCCAGCTCTTCAAACGGCAGGCCGCCGCGGTTCACCCACAGCGTGGGGTAGCCGTACCAGGTGGCAGCCAGGGCGTCCCAGCTGTTGCTGGAGACAAACAGTATCTGCGCAGCCTTCAGGCCGGTGGCCTGCGGGCCCAGTGCGTAGGCGGCCGGGTCGGTCTTGTACTTGCGCACCGGGTCCACGCTGATGACGTGGTCGAGCACGTCTTCCAGCCCCGCGCTGCGCACCGAAATGCCCAGCATGGCCGGGTCGCCGTTCGACAAGATGCCGGTGACGATGCCACGGTCTTTCAGAGCCTGCAGCACCTCGCGGTTTTCCGGAAAGGCTGACAGGTGCCGGTACTGGTTCATCAACTGGTCCGCGCGGGCCGCCAGCGTGGCCGGCTCCAGCGCGGCCCGGTCGTCCTTGGCCACGCGCCTGATCGCATAGACCAGCGCGGCGCGGGTCAGCTCCCAGAACGGCCGGTAGTGCGCGCCGTGGTTGCTGGTGGTGACCAGTCGCGTGTATTCGATCTGCTTGTCGCGCCACAGCGTCGTCAGCGCCGTGCCGTGGCCCGGATACAGTTGCTCGGCGAGCAGGCCGACGCTGTAGACATCAAACAAGGTGCCATAGGCATCGAAGAGAACGGCGCGTGGCTTTTCCATACCCCATGATATTCGATACTTGCATGATGATTAATAAACCCATTCATCGATGATTCATGACATATTCAAGCCTAATCGACCTGCAAGCCAGAACGCAGCATCCGCCAATCGGGCCGGCCAGCGATCGCACCCCGGCGCCAACGCCGATTGCGTTTTGCCGACGGCAACCCTAACCTCGGGCCATCCGCCGGCGGGCGCTGCCGCCCACCCGCTCCGACCCACGCACCCGCCCGACCGCCATGCCCGCTCCGATTGACGCCAGCCACGCCCGCCACAGCCCCTACAAGAACAAGGTGGTCAGTGCTGCCGAGGCCGTCCAGCTGATCCACGACGGCGACACGGTGGCCACCGGCGGCTTTGTCGGCATCGGTTTTGCCGAAGCGATCGCGGTGGCGCTCGAAGAACGCTTTGCGGCCAGTCAGACGCCGCAGAACCTGACACTGGTCTACGCCGCCGGACAGGGCGATGGCAAGACACGAGGCCTGAACCACCTGGGCCACGCCGGCCTGCTGGCCAAAGTGATCGGCGGGCACTGGGGGCTGGTGCCGGCGGTGCAGAAGCTGGCGGTGGACAACTTGATCGAGGCGTACAACCTGCCGCAGGGCGTGATCACCCACCTGTTTCGCGACATCGCCGCCGGCAAGCCTGGCACGCTGACGCGGGTGGGCCTGGACACCTTTGTCGACCCGCGTCACGGCGGCGGCAAGCTCAATGCGCGCACCACCGACGACCTGGTGCGCCTGATGCCCATCGACGGCGCGGACTACCTGTTCTACAAGGCCTTCCCGATCCACGTCGGCATCATCCGCGCGACCACCGCCGATGCCGACGGCAACCTGACCATGGAACGCGAGGCCCTGACGCTGGAGGCGCTGGCCATTGCGATGGCGGCGCGCAACTCGGGCGGCGTGGTCATCGCGCAGGTCGAACGCATCGCCGAGCGGGGCACGCTGCACCCGCGCCAGGTCAAGGTGCCAGGCGTGCTGGTCGACGCGGTGGTGGTGGCGCAAGACCCGGCGCACCACCAGCAGACCTTTGCCACACCCTACAACCCCGCGTTTTCGGCCGAGATCCGCGTGCCGATGGACAGCGTGGCACCGATGGCGCTGACCGAGCGCAAGATCATCGCCCGCCGCGCCGCGCTGGAGTTGCGCCCGCACCAGGTGGTGAACCTGGGGATCGGCATGCCCGAGGGCGTGGCCAGCGTGGCGGCCGAGGAGCGCATCATCGATCTGGTCACGCTGACGGCCGAGCCGGGCGTGATCGGCGGCATACCGGCCGGCGGGCTGAACTTTGGCGCTGCCGTGAACCCGCAGGCCATCATCGACCAGCCCAGCCAGTTCGACTTCTACGATGGCGGCGGGCTGGACATCGCCATCCTCGGCCTGGCGCAGGCCGACCGGCACGGCAACCTGAACGTCAGCAAATTCGGCCCGCGCCTGGCCGGTGCCGGCGGCTTCATCAACATCAGCCAGAACGCGCGCACCGTGGTGTTTGTCGGCACCTTTGTCGCCGGCGCGGCGGGCGCCCGCGCCGACAACGGCCAGCTGCGCATCGTCGACGCCGGTGGCGAGCGCAAGTTCGTTGCCGAGGTGGAACACCGCACCTTCAGCGGCGCCGAGGCGCTGCGCCGCGGCCAGCGCGTGCTGTACGTGACCGAGCGCTGCGTGCTGCAGCTGGTCGCCAGGGCCGATGGCGACGGCGGCGAGCTGGAACTCATCGAACTGGCACCGGGCGTGGATCTGCAGCGTGACGTGCTGGACGCGATGTCGTTCACGCCGCGCATCAGCCCCGCGCTGCGCCTGATGGACGCCCGCCTGTTCGCACCCGAACCGCTGGGCCTGCGCGAGCAGTTGCTGGAGCGCCCGCTGGCCGACCGGCTGGTGCTGGACGCCGAGCGCCGGCTGCTGCACGTCGACTTCGCCGGTCTGCAGATCAATTCGGCCGGCACCATTGCCGAAATCGATGCGGCGGTGCGCGCGCTGCTGGCGCCGCTGCGGGCGGCGGGTGAGGCGCGCGTGGATGTGGTGGTGAACTATGACCACTTCGGCATCGCGCCCGAACTGCTCGACGACTACACCGCGATGGTGCAGGCACTCGGCCGTGACTGCTATGGCCGCGTCACGCGCTACGGCACGACGGGCTTTCTGAAGTCCCGGCTGTGAGGGGACCCCTGGTCCTTCAAAAGGGCAAATTTTCAGTCTTTTTGGCATCAAACCATCGTCGAATCGTGCTTTTAAGCTATTGAAAGATGACTGATGCAACCCTGTATGGCAGGCCTCTGGCGACGGGATCGGCGCCTGCATGCTCGCCATTGATGACCCGGATCGCCATAATCGACCGGCATGGACAAGCTCAAGGCCTTTGAATCCTTTGTCTCGGTCGCGCTGCGGGGCAGCCTGACGGCGGCGGCGCAGGCCGAGGGCGTGGCGCCAGCCATCATGGGCCGGCGCATCGATGCGCTGGAGGAGCGCCTGGGCGTGAAACTGCTGGTGCGCACCACCCGGCGCATCTCGCTCACCCACGAGGGCAGCGCCTTTCTGGAAGACTGCCAGCGCCTGCTGGCCGAGATTGCCAACGCTGAAGCCAGCGTGTCGGCCGGCGGTGTCAAGGCCAGCGGCCATCTGCGCATCACCGCGCCGGCCGGTTTCGGACGCCGCCACGTGGCGCCGCTGGTGCCGCGCTTTCGCGACCTGCACAGCGACGTGACGATCACGCTGAATCTGAGCGACCGCGTGGTCGATCTGGCCGGCGAGGGTTTTGACTGCGGCGTGCGGGTGGGCGACCTGCCCGATTCATCGCTGGTCAGCGTGCGCCTGGCCGACAACCGGCGCCTGTGCGTAGCCTCGCCGCGTTATCTGTCCCAGCATGGCACGCCCAAGCACCCCGGTGAACTGGCGCGCTTTGACTGCCTGACGCTGTCCAGCGACGCCTCGCAGACGCGCGGCTGGGCCTTCAGCGTGCCGGCGGGCCGACCCGGCAGCGTGACCCGCGAGGTGGTGCATTTCCGCCCCGGCGGCCCGCTGGACTGCTCGGACGGCCAGGTGCTGCACGACTGGTGCCTGGCCGGCCACGGCATCGCCTGGCGCAGCACCTGGGAAGTCGAGGCCGAAATCGCGGCCGGCCAGCTGGTGCCGGTGCTGCAGGAGTTCGACGCACCGCCCAACGGCATCTATGTGGTGTTTCCGCAGCGCCGCCATTTGGTGCTGCGGCTGCGGCTGTGGATCGACTTTCTCAAGCACCACTACGCCCAGCCGTCGTTCTGGCAGCGCGGGCCGTAGGCCAATAGCGGGCGCGCGCAGCGGCGGCGGCTCGCCCGGTGTGGCGCCCCGTAAAATCCGCCGATGCTCTCTGTCAAACAAGAACTGCTGACGGCGCTGGCCGCGGCGCTGGAACGGCTGGCGCCCGGCGCCGGTGAAAAAGCGGCTTTCGAGTCGCCCAAGGTGGCCGCGCACGGCGATCTGGCCTGCACCGCCGCGATGCAACTGGCCAAACAGCTGAAACAGAACCCGCGCCAGACGGCCGAGCAGATCCGCACCGCGCTGCTGGCCCTGCCGGCTTTCGAGCGCTGGGTGGCCGCCATCGAAATCGCCGGCCCCGGCTTCATCAACATCCGCCTCAGGCCCGCCGCCTGGCAGCAGGCGGTGCGCGAGGTGCTGGACGCCGGCGCAGACTTTGGCAACCGGCCGGCAAACGGCGAGAAAGTGCTGGTGGAGTTCGTCTCGGCCAACCCGACCGGGCCGCTGCACGTGGGCCACGGCCGCCAGGCGGCGTTGGGCGACGCCATCTGCAACCTGCTGGCCACACAGGGCGCGCAGGTGTACCGCGAGTTCTATTACAACGACGCCGGTGTGCAGATCGCCACACTGGCCAACAGCACCCAGCTGCGCGCCAGAGGCCTCAAGCCCGGTGATGCCGGCTGGCCCGAGGCCGCCTACAACGGCGAGTACATCCAGGACATTGCCAACGATTTCCTCGCCGGCAAGACGGTGACCTCCGACGACCGCGCCTTCACTGCCAGCGGCGACATCGAGGATCTGGACAGCATCCGCCAGTTCGCCGTGGCCTACCTGCGCCACGAGCAGGACCTGGACCTGAAGGCTTTCCAGGTCCGTTTTGACAACTACTACCTCGAATCCAGCCTCTACACCAGCGGCAAGGTCGCTGCCACCGTGCAAAAGCTCCAGGATGCCGGCAAGACCTATGAGCAGGACGGCGCGCTGTGGCTCAAGAGCACGGACTACGGCGACGACAAGGACCGGGTCATGCGCAAGGGCGACGGCACGTTCACCTACTTCGTGCCCGACGTGGCCTATCACATCGCCAAATGGGAGCGCGGCTTTCACAAGGTGGTCAACATCCAGGGCACCGACCACCACGGCACCATTGCCCGCGTGCGCGCCGGCCTGCAGGCGGCCGGCGTCGGCATCCCCGAGGGCTACCCCGACTACGTGCTGCACACCATGGTGCGCGTGGTCAAGGGCGGCGAAGAGGTCAAGATCAGCAAGCGCGCCGGCAGCTACGTCACGCTGCGCGACCTGATCGAATGGACCAGCAAGGACGCGGTGCGCTTTTTCCTGCTGTCGCGCAAGCCCGACACCGAATACACCTTCGACGTCGACCTCGCGGTGGCGCAGAACAACGACAACCCGGTCTATTACGTGCAATACGCGCATGCCCGCATCTGCTCGGTGCTGCGAAGCTGGGGCGGTGATAGGGCCGCGCTGGTGGGTGTGGACCTGGCGGCGCTGGACAGCCCGGCGGCGCAGACGCTGATGCTGGCGCTGGCCCGCTACCCGGACATGCTCACCCATGCAGCGGCCGGCTTCGCGCCGCACGACGTGACCTTCTACCTGCGCGATCTGGCCGCCACGTACCACAGCTACTACGACGCCGAGCGCATTCTGGTCGACGACGAAGCGGTCCGGCTGGCCCGGCTGGCGCTGGTCGCCGCCACCGCGCAGGTGTTGCACAATGGCCTCGCGGTGCTGGGTGTGTCAGCGCCTTCCAGAATGTGATCGGCAAGAGCATGCAGAAACAACAACGCGGCGGAACCCTGCTGGGTCTGGTCATCGGTGTGGTGATCGGCCTGGGTGCGGCGCTGGCCGTTGCCATCTACGTCACCAAGGTTCCGGTGCCTTTCGTCAACAAGAGCCCACCGCGCAAGCCCGACCAGGACGCGGCCGAGGCGATCAAGAACAAGGACTGGGACCCGAACGCGCCGTTGAGCGGCAAAGGCGCTGCGCGCAGTCCGGCCAGTGCGCCGGCCAACGCCTCAACAGGCGCACCTGCCAGCCCGACAGCCACGACCGCACCGGTGGCCGTGGCGGCCTCTTCGACCCGGCCACCTGCCGCCGCCGCGCGAACGGCCACCCCGGCGACTTCGGCGCCGGTGCCGCTGGCGGCGCGCGCCGACCCGCTGGGTGATCTGGCCAATGCACGCGCTGGCGCGTCGTCACCGCCCTCCAGAGTGGCGGTCGCCCCGGCAACCGCCGCGGCCTCCGCCGATCCGTTCTCTTACTTTGTGCAAGCGGGCGCCTTCCGCACGCAGGAAGATGCCGACGCAATGCGCGCCCGGTTGACGCTGCTGGGTATCGATGCAAAAGTGAGCGAGCGCGAACAGTCCGGCCGCGTGGTCTACCGCGTCCGCGTCGGCCCCTTTGACCAGAAGGACCCGGCCGACCGAATGAAGGAAAAGCTCGACAGCAACGGCATGGAAGCGGCGCTGGTGCGGGTGCAGCGCTGAGGTCCGCCAGGCGCGTCATCCCCTGAAACCTTTCACAGGAGCAAGACATGAATCGTCGCGAATGGACGCTGGCCACCGCCGCGCTGGCCACCCTGCCCGGCCTGGCGCTGGCCCAGGCCGCCGGCGCTGAACCGCGCGAAGGGCGCGACTACATCGTGCTGGACAAGAAGGTGCCGACGGAAGCGCCTGCCGGCAAGGTCGAAGTTATCGAGTTCTTCTGGTACAGCTGCCCGCACTGCAACGCTTTCGAGCCGACGCTGGAGAGCTGGATCAAGGCCGCGCCGGCCGACGTGGCCGTTCGGCGCGTGCCGGTCGCCTTCCGGGCCGACTTCCAGCCGCAGCAGAAACTGTTTTATACGCTGGAGGCGCTGAAGAAGGTGGACGAGTTCCAGGTGAAGGTGTTCAACGCCGTGCACCGCGAGCGCCAGCCGCTGAACACCGACGACGCCATCATCGCGTGGGCGGTGAAGCAGGGGTTCGAGCGGGCAAAGTTCACCGAGATCTATCAGTCCTTTTCGGTCGCCACCAAATTGCGTCAGGCGGTGCAATTGCAGGACGCCTACAAGGTCGAAGGCGTGCCCTCCCTGGGCATCGGCGGGCGCTTTTACACCGATGGCACCCTGGCCGGCAGCATGGAGCGCGCCCTGCAGGTGACCAATTTCCTGATCGAACGGGTGCGCAAGAACCGCTGAAGGCGCCGGCCAGCGGGGCATTTGAGAGCGGAGTGACCGAACGGATCCTCGCACCGCACGGCCTCGAGATGCCCGGTTCGGGTGCAAGGTCGACGCCTGACCGGCCGGCCCTGGTGCGCCGGCCGGGGCACATTCCCTGAGCGTACAATAGTCAGCAAGAATCGTGCCGCCATGAAACACCTGATTGCCAGCCTGCTCGCCCTGCTTTCCCTCACCGGGCTTCCGGCGCTGGCGGAACGCGCCGATCGCGACAAGCCGATGAATGTCGAGTCCGACGCGATGCGCTACGAAGACAAGCAGCAGCGCGGCATCTTCACCGGCCAGGTGCTGGTGACCAAGGGCTCGATCGTGATGCGTGGCGCGCGGCTGGAAGTGGTGCAGGACGCCAAAGGCCAGCAGACCGGCGTGCTGACCCCCGAGCCGGGCCAGAAAGTGTATTTCCGCCAGAAACGCGACGGTGTCGACGAGTTCATCGAGGGTGAAGCCGAACGACTGGAATACGACGGCGCATCCGACACCGTGCGCATGCTGCGCCGGGCGGAGCTGCGCCGACTGCAGGGCAGCACCGTCAACGACGTCGTCACCGGCAACCTGATCGTCTACAACAGCGCCACCGAAGTCTTCACCGTCGACGGCACGCCCGAGCCTTTCGGACGCGGGCGGGTGCGGGCGGTGATCGGCCCGCGCGCCGCCACGTCTGCGCCGGCTGCCAAGGCATCGGGCGCCACCGCACCGCTGCGCTCCAGCGTCTCGCTGGGCGGCGGGGCCGCCCGGTGAGCGAGATCGGGCTGGCCGCGCCGCAAGCGGGAGCCGTCGAGGCGGGCACCAGCCGGCTGGAAGCGCGCCAGTTGAAAAAGGCCTATGGCAAGCGCCAGGTGGTCAAGGACATGTCGCTGACGGTGCTCAACGGCGAGGTGGTGGGTCTGCTGGGCCCCAACGGTGCCGGCAAGACCACGTCGTTCTACATGATCGTCGGGCTGGTGCGCGCCGACTCCGGCGAGATCAGTATCGACGGCCAGCGCATCGAGCACATGCCGATTCACCGCCGGGCACGACTGGGTCTGTCGTACCTGCCGCAGGAGGCATCGATCTTTCGCAAGCTCACCGTGGCGGAGAACGTGCGCGCGGTGCTGGAGTTGCAGCGCGACGGCAATGGCCGGCCGCTGGCAGAAGCAGAAATCCGGCGCAGGCTTGCCGCGCTGCTGCAGGAGCTGCGGGTCGAACACCTGCACGATTCACCGGCGCTGGCGTTGTCGGGCGGCGAGCGCCGGCGCGTCGAGATCGCGCGTGCGCTGGCAACGCAACCGCGCTTCATCCTTCTCGACGAGCCATTTGCCGGCATCGATCCGATTGCGGTGATCGAGATCCAGCGCATCATCGCCTTCCTCAAGTCGCGAGGCATCGGTGTGCTGATCACCGACCACAACGTGCGCGAGACGCTGGGCATTTGCGACCACGCCTTCATCATCAGCGACGGCGTGCTGCTGGCCAAGGGCACACCCGCGGAAATCGTCGACAACGCCGAAGTGCGCCGGGTTTACCTGGGCGAGCACTTCCGCATGTAGGTATGTTGGCCCCCACGCTTGTCACTTCGCCCGCTGCGCCGCCACCTGAGTTCCGATGAAGCAGGGGCTATCACTTCGCGTTTCCCAGCACCTGGCATTGACGCCGCAACTGCAGCAGTCGATCCGCCTGCTGCAGCTGTCCACCCTGGATCTGGCGCAGGAAGTCGAGCAGATGCTGGACGACAACCCGTTTCTGGAACGCAACACCGAAGAGGCCGAGCGCGAAAACTACGGCTTGGATCAGGCCGACCTGCCGGCTCGCCGCGACGAGACTGATGGCGATTTCGCCGTCAGCCCGGCCACCACCGCAGATTCCGTGGCCGCGGACGCTGACACGCCGGACGTGGACGCGGGCCTGACCGACAGCTGGGACGGCGACGGCTCGGTCGACCTGTCACCCGATGACGGCGAATGGGGCGGAGAAGCGCCGGCGCGCACCAATAACCTTGACGACAGCGAGCGCGCCGACGCCACCGAACTGGCGCGCAACCAGGAGTCGCTGACCGCCTTTCTGCACCGGCAGGCGCTGGCGCTGCGCCTGTCGGAAGTGGACCGCGCGGCGCTGCGCTTCCTGATCGAGTCGCTCAATGACGACGGCTACCTGGAAGACTCGCTGGCCGAACTGGCGCGCTCGCTGGCTGGCGAAGACCTGGAGCAGGCCGAAGAACTGGAACACCGCTTTGCGATGGCGCTGCACCTGCTGCAGTCGCTGGAGCCCACCGGCGTGGGCGCACGCTCGCTGGCCGAGTGCCTGAGCCTGCAACTCAAGGTCTGGCTCGCCGACGCGCCCGACGACGAAACCACCGCCTGCGCGCTGCGCATCTGCCAGCAGCCGATCGATCTGCTGGCCCGGCGCGACGTCCGCAAGCTGGTCCAGCTCTGCGGTGCCTCCGACGTCACGGTGCGCGCAGCGATCGGGCTGATCGGCCGGCTGGAACCCAAGCCGGGGCGGCGCTTTGTCGATGTGGAGCGCATCATCGTCGTGCCCGACGTGATCGTCACGCGCGTCGGCCAGGGCACGCAGCAGAAGTTCGTGGCCCGGCTCAACCCCGACGTGATGCCGCGCCTGCGCGTGCATGACATCTACGCCAGCGCGCTGCGCCAGCACAAGGGCGAAGGCGGCCAGGCGCTGCAGCAGCGGCTGCAGGAGGCACGCTGGTTCATCAAGAACATCCAGCAGCGCTTTGACACCATCCTGCGTGTTTCCAGCGCGATCGTCGAGCGGCAAAAGAGCTTTTTCGTGCACGGCGAGCTGGCCATGCGCCCGCTGGTGCTGCGCGAGATTGCCGACGAACTCGGCCTGCACGAATCCACCATCAGCCGCGTGACCACCGCCAAATACATGGCCACGCCGTTCGGCACCTTCGAGCTCAAGTATTTCTTTGGCTCGGGCCTGGGCACCGAGACCGGCGGCAACGCCTCCAGCACCGCGGTGCGTGCGCTGATCAAACAGTTCGTCGCCGCAGAAAGCCCGAAAAAACCGCTCAGCGACAACCAGATCTCCGACATGCTGCGCGAACAGGGCATTGAATGCGCCCGTCGCACCGTGGCCAAATACCGCGACGCGCTGAAGATCGCGCCAGCCAACCTGAGAAAAGCCTTGTGAACCAACTTCAACTGTTTCTGCCCTGCGCCGCCGGTGTTGAAGACATGCTGGCCGCCGAGGTGCATGGCATCACCGGTCTGATGGGGCAGGACCTGCTGACCGGGCGCGGGGGCGTGGTGGCGCATGCTTCGTGGCGCGACGCGCAGCGGCTGAACCTGCACAGCCGGCTGGCCCAGCGGGTGCTGGTGCAGTTGTCGCACACCCCGTACCGCAACGAGCGCGACCTCTATGAAGCCGCCAGCGCCGTCGCATGGGAGATCTGGTTCACGACGCGCCAGACCTTCAAGATCGAAGTCACCGCGCAGCACAGCCCGCTGACCAGCCTGAACTTTGCCGCACTGAAGATCAAGGATGCGGTGGCCGACCGGTTTCGCAACAAGGGCGGCGAGCGCCCCAGCGTCGACACCCGCTGGCCGGATGTGCGACTGTTCGCCCACCTGACCACCGACACCGCCACGCTGTACATCGACACCTCGGGCGAGCCTCTGTTCAAGCGCGGCTGGCGCGAAGACACCGGCGAAGCACCACTGAAAGAGACACTGGCCGCTGCCATGCTCGCCGCCAGCGGCTGGAGCAGCGGCCCGGAGCCGCTTTGTGCTGCCGGCGTGCCGCTGTACGACCCCTGCTGCGGCAGCGGCACCATTGCCATCGAGGCGGCGCAGATCACCTGCGGCATCGCGGCGGGGTCGCTGCGGCGCTTCGGTTTCGAGAAGCTGCTGCCGTTCCAGCCCCACGTCTGGCAGGGGCTGAAAGACGAAGCCCGCGCGCTCGAACACCCGCCCACCGCGCCGGTGTTCGGCAGTGACGTGGCGCACCGCATGGTCGACTTTGCGCAGCGCAATGCCGGGCGCGCGGGGGTCGCGCACGCCGTTTCGCTGCGCGGCGGCGATGCGCTGCAACGCATGCCGCCGTGCGAGCAGCCCGGCGTGATGCTGCTCAACCCACCCTATGGCGAGCGGATTGCCGTCGCCGGCAAGGCTGGCCGCCGGCGCGATGATTTCGAACCGGGCGCGCTGGCCCAGTCCCGCACCGGCCGCGAAACCGCGCACACCGACGACGGCGGTGACTTCTTCCCGCAGCTGGCCAGCCACTGGAAAAAGCACTACGCCGGCTGGACAGCCTGGATGCTGACCCCCGATCTGAAGCTGCCGGGCCGCATGCGCCTGAAGGAGAGCCGCCGGGTGCCGATGTGGAACGGCCCCATCGAATGCCGGCTGTTCCGCTTTGACATGGTGCGCGGCCGGCTCGACCCGTCGGCGCCGGCAAGCCCGCCGGCCGCGTGACCGGCCACCCGCAGCCGCCCGCGCCCGGCGGATCCGGGCCGCCCGGCATCGGCACTGGTACAGCCCCGAGCGTGGTGCTCGACACCAATGTCGTACTCGACCTCTTTGTCTTCAAGGACGATGCCGCGACGCTGCTGCACGCGGCGCTGCAGTGTGGCTCGCTGCGCTGGATTGCCACCTCTGGCATGCGCGTCGAGCTGGCGCGGGTGCTGGGCTATCCACAGATCGCGCCCCGGCTCGCGTTCTACGAGCTGCAGGCTGCCGACGTGCTGGCGGCATTTGACCGCTTTGCCTGTCCGGTGGAAGCGGCACCGCGCGCACCGGTGCGCTGCGCCGACGCCGACGACCAGGTGTTCATCGATCTGGCGGTTGCGCACCGCTGCCCGCTGCTGAGCAAGGACCGGGCGGTGCTGTCGATGAAAAGACGGCTGGCGCCGCTGGGCGTGTGGGCCGGCCCGGCGCTGACGCCAGCGACCTTCAGGCCAGACTGAAGCTTTCGGCCCGCGCCAGCGGCCAGTACAGCGTGAACACATTGGCCTGCTTGTGCAGGTCGTGCAGCAAGGCGCCGGGCTGCAACTGCGGCACCAGATTGGCCAGCAGCCGCACCTCGTTTTCGCTGACCCGGCGCACGATGTGGTGCGCGGTGAAGTCGCCCGGATGCTGCAGGCCCGCGGCCTCCACCAGTTCTTTCAGCGCCTTCAGGGTCTGCTGCTGGAAGTTGAATACGCGCGTGGCCTTGTCGGCCACCACCAGCGCCTGTTCGCGCTTCGCATCCTGCGTGGCCACGCCGGTGGGGCACTCGCCGGTGTGGCAGTTCTGCGACTGGATGCAGCCCAGCGCAAACATGAAGCCGCGCGCGCTGTTGCACCAGTCCGCGCCCATCGCCATCGCGTGCACGATGTCGAAGGCGCTGACGATCTTGCCTGCGCAGCCGATGCGGATGCGGCTGCGCAGGTTCACGCCCACCAGCGTGTTGTGCACCAGCAGGAGCCCCTCCTGCAGCGGCGCCCCCACGTGGTCGGCAAACTCCACCGGCGCCGCGCCCGTACCGCCTTCGGCGCCATCGACGACGATGAATTCCGGCGTGATGCCAGTCTGCAGCATCGCCTTGACGATGCCGAACCACTCCCATGGGTGACCGATGCACAGCTTGAAGCCCACCGGTTTGCCACCGGAGAGTTCGCGCAGCCGCGCAACGAACTGCAGCAGTTCGATCGGAGTGGAGAACGCGCTGTGCGACGAGGGAGAGAGGCAGTCCACGCCGGGCGGAATGTCGCGCGTACGGGCAATCTCCGCCGTCACCTTGGCACCGGGCAGCATGCCGCCGTGGCCGGGCTTGGCGCCCTGGCTGAGCTTGATCTCGATCATCTTGACCTGCGACTCGCGCGCGTTCGCCGCAAAGGTCTCGGGGTTGAACCGGCCGTCAGCGGTGCGGCAGCCGAAATAGCCGGAACCGATCTCCCAGATCAGGTCGCCGCCGTGCAGGCGGTGATAAGGCGAGATCGAGCCCTCGCCGGTGTCGTGCGCAAAGCCACCGCGTTTTGCGCCTTCGTTCAGCGCCTCGATGGCGCGGGCGCTGAGCGCGCCAAAGCTCATCGCCGAAATGTTGAAAACGCTGGCCTCATAGGGCTGCGTGCAGCCCTGGGGCTGGCCGGCGCTGCCCGCGCCGACGGTGATGCGAAAGTCGTGTGTGGGCAGTTGGGTGGGCGCCATCGAGTGGTTGATCCACTCGTAGTCGATGCCGTACACATCCT
>JACSRL010000195.1 GCA_014879765.1 Anaerolinea sp.
TGTCATCATGGGCGAATCGTCGCTAAAGTGCCGGGCACCGATGCGCAACTACTTCGTTTACGCTGTACTAAGAGTCCGGTCTATGAACGTTATCAAGGAGAGACTGACATGAAACGCGCAAGGATTGTTTGTTGGATGGTATTGGTTTTGGCGGCGGTGTTCACGCCTCGCAGCATCTATGCGGCCAATGCCGTGGTGGGCAACGGCTCGCCGGCCAGTTGCACCGAGGCCGCCTTCGACGCGGCGCTGGCCACGGCCAGCAACGGCGGCGGCGTCATCACCTTCAACTGCGGCCCCAACCCGGTGACCATTTCCTTCACCGTGGCCAAGACCGTGGTGCTGGGCAATGTCACCATCGACGGCGGCGGGCGCATTGTGCTCAAAGCGGGCAACAACGAGCGCCACTTCTTCGCCGGTTCTGGCGTCACCTTCCGCCTGCGCAACATCACCCTGCGCGAGGGGGATGCGCTGGTCAGCGGCGGCGCGCTGGAGCTCTCCGGCGCCACGGTGACCCTGGACAACGTGCAACTGCTGAACAACGCGTCCTTGGTGACCGGCGGCGCGATCTACTGCTACGATGGCACACTCACCGTCAACAACAGCATGCTGCAAGGCAATACGGCGGCCGAGCGCGGCGGCGCGATCTACAACGACGGCTGCACGGTGACCATCGCCAACTCCACCCTGCGCAGCAACCGCACGCTGAACAGCATCAGCCAGGGCGGCGCGATCTTCAACCAGACCGCCGGCCAGTTGACGATCAACCAGACGCTGCTGCAAGACAACCAGTCGCCCGACGGCGGCGGCCTCTACGTGGCCAGCGGCTCCAGCGCGACGTTGACCGGCGCGACCCTGCGGGCCAACCACGGCGGCTACGGCGGCGGGCTGGAGAACAGCGGCGAGGTGAGCATCACCCAGAGCCTGCTGGACGGCAACACCGTCACCGGCAGCGGCGGCGGGCTGTGGAACCTGGACGGCCACGTGGTGATGAAGCAAACCACCGTGCGCAACAACCGCGCCTACGAGGGCGGCGGCGTCAACAGCTACGGCAACGCGGTCGAGCTGACCAACGTCAACATCACCGACAACGTGGCGACCGGTTCCCACGGCGGCGGCATCTACCACGGCGGCGGCACGCTCTTCGTCACCAACGCCACCATCAGCGGCAATCGGGCCAACGCGGCGGCGGGCAACGGCGGCGGCGTCTACCAAAACTCCAACGACAACCTGACGCTGACCAACGTCACCCTGGCCAACAACTGGGCGGGCGGCTTCGGCGGCGGCTTCTACCACTACGCGCGCTATGCCATCCTCACCAACGTGACCATCACCGACAACAGCGCGGGGCTGGCCGGCCATGCGATCTACGAGGACGCGCCCATGACCCCCGGCAACCCCGGCGTCATCCAGATCACCGGCAGCGTGATTGCCGGCAGCGCCAACAACTGCGACGGGCCGCCCTTCCAGTCCAGCGGCTACAACATCAGCCGCGGCGCCTGCTCGTCGCTGGATCATCCCACCGACCGCGAGAACTACAGCGGCGACCTGCGGCTCGGCCCGCTGACGTTCAACGGCGGCGCGTTCGCCATGAACACCCGCTTGCCGCAGACCGGCAGTCCGCTGATCAACAGCGGCAACGCGGCGGCCTGCACGCCGTTGGATCAACGGAGCGCGCCCCGTGTCGGCGTGTGCGACATCGGCGCGGTGGAGTATGGCGTGTCGCTGCGGCATGAAGTCTACCTGCCGCTGCTCCAGCGCACGCGCTAGGAACGCGTCGGGGCAAATCTGCCAGGCGGCTGAAGCCTGGACTGCCACACGCCCGGTCGCCGGGAGCCCAGGGATTGGCAATCTTTGGCGCTCCTGGCGACTTGACGTTAGAATTGCGATCTGCAGCATCCCTCAATCCCCCATTCCCCAAGAAAGCCTGCCATGAACCATCTGCCACGCGCCATCGCCTGTCTGTTGATCCTTGCCCTGCTGGCCGCCTGCGGCGGCGAAAAGCCCGCGCCGGCCCCTGTGCCGGCCCTGCCCGCGCCGCCGGCCGGCCAGCCCGCGTTGCCGGTCGATGCCGCCGCCGGCGCGCATCCGCGCCTCTGGCTGACGCCGGACCGGGTGACGCAGCTGCGCGGCTGGGCCACTGCCGGCAACCCGCTGTGGGCGGAGGGCCTGCTGTTGCTGGGAGAACGCGCCCGCGCCGAGATGGACGAGGGGCGCGTGCCCGACGAGGACTGCGGCAACGTCGGCTACGAGGAGTACCCGACGGAGATGTACGCCGAGCTGTTCGCCTTCCTGTCGCTGGTCGATCCTGACCCGGCCGCGCGCCAGGACTACGCCCAACGCGCCCGCAGCCTGCTGATGCACATCATGGACCTGGCCGCCAAAGGGCCCGCCAGCAAGGAAAATGTCACCTGCAACGGCAGCCGGCAATACCCGCCTTTCCGCCACCCCGACTTCTTCACCTCCGACCGCGACCGGGCGCGCTACCACGGCGAGGCCTTCCCGCTGGTGGTCGATTGGATCTATCCCAGCCTGACGGCCGAGGACAAGGCCACCATCCGCCAGGTGTTTCTGCGCTGGAGCCAGGAGATCATCAGCGCGGGCTACCGCCACCCCGAGCCGGTGGGCGTCACCAACGATCCGCAGCTTCTGGCCGACCGGCAGCAGGTGCGCTTTGCCGGCAACAACTACTTCGCGGCCCACATGCGCAACCTGGGGCTGATGGCGCTGGCGCTGGACCGCGGCGACGACCCCGATGGCGCGCTGGCGGCCTATCTGGAGGTGGCGACCGGCGCCTATCTCTACCTGTTCAACCACCTGCTCGCCACAGACTCG
>JACSRL010000187.1 GCA_014879765.1 Anaerolinea sp.
CCACCATCCAGCTCGACGGCCAGCCGGTGCTCCTTGACACCCGCAAGGCGACTGCGCTGCTGGCCTACCTGGCCGTCACTGGCCAGCGCCACAGCCGCGATGCCCTGGCGACGCTGCTTTACCCTGAGGCTGACCAGAGCCGGGCACGCGCCGCGCTGCGCCGCACTCTGTCCAGTCTCAAGACCGGCGTCGGTGGCCGCTGGCTGACCCTGGAGCGGGAGGCGGTGGCGCTGCCGGCCACCCCCGAGCTGTGGTGCGACGTGGACCACTTCCAGCGTCTGGTGGCGGAATGCGACAGCCACGGACACGACAAGCACCAGGTCTGCGCGGCCTGCCTGCCGCCGCTGCTGGCGGCCGCGGCGCTGGTTCAGGGCGATTTCCTGGCCGGCTTCAGCCTGCGCGACAGCGTGGCCTTCGATCAGTGGCAGACCGTCGAAACCGAGCGCCTGCGCCGCGCCCTGGTGGCAGCACTGGAGCGGCTGGTGCGCGGGCTGACCCTCGAAGGCCGCTGGTTCGAGGCCATCGAACAGGCGCAGCGCCTGTTGGCCAACGATCCCTTGCACGAGACCGCGCACCGCGTGCTGATGCTGCTGTTTGCCTGGACCGGCCAGCCGCAACACGCGCTGCGCCAGTACCGGGAGTGCGTGCATCTGCTGAGCCAGGAGCTGGGCGTGGCCCCGCTGCCGGAGACCACCCAGATCTACGAGGCGATCAAAGAGCATCGCGTTCCGCCGCCGCCCAAGGCGCTGCAGGCCGTGGAGCGCCCGGCCGCTGCGCCGCCAGCCCCACCCCCCTCGCCGGCGACGCCAGCGCCGGCCGCCGTGCATCCCTTGCCTCTGGTGGGACGCGCGGCCGAGCTGGCCGCGCTGCACCAGGCCCGCCGCGCGAGCCAGACCGAGGGCCGCCTGGCCGCGCTGCAAGGGGAGCCTGGCATCGGCAAGACGCGGCTGGCCGAGGAGTTCAGCGCCCAGGCGCGCGCCGCAGGCGTAGCCGTCATCGCCGGCCGCTGCTACGAAGGGGAGGCTGGCCTGGCCTACGGCGTTCTGGTCGACGCGCTGCGCGCCGCCCTGGCCCAGCCGGACCTCACCCCGCGGCTGGCAATGGTTGCCGATGGCTGGCTGGCCGAGGCCGCGCGCCTGCTGCCGGAGCTGGCCGCGGGCCGCGTTCTGCCCTCGCCGCCGCCCCTTGACCATCCTGGCGCACAGGCGCGCTTCTTCGAGGGCCTTTGCCAGTTCATCCAGACGCTGGCTGGCCCAGGCGGCGTGCTCTTCGTGGACGACGCGCAGTGGGCCGACAGCGCCAGCCTGGATGTGCTGACCTATCTGGCGCACCGGCTGGCAGGCCGCCCGCTGCTGGCGCTGATCGCCTGGCGCGATGGCGACAGCCCGGCGGTGCAGCGGCTGCGCGGTCTCCTGCGCGCCGCGCAGCGCGCGGGCCTGGGCGACAGCCTGGCCCTGAACCGGCTCGACCGCGCCGCCGTGGCCAGCCTGGCCGCCGGCCTGGCGCAAGATAATCTGGCCGAGCGGCTGTATCAGGAGAGCGAGGGTCTGCCGCTGTTCGTGGCCGAGTACCTGCGCGCCTGGCAGGCCGGTGAGGCGCCGGCCAGCGCAGGCTATCAGCCGCGGGGGGTGCGCGACCTTCTGCACGCCCGTCTGGCCGCCGTGGACGAGGCCGGCCAACAACTGCTGGGCGCGGCCGCGGTCATCGGCCGCTCCTTCGACTTCACGACGCTGCGCGCAGCCAGCGGCCGCAGCGAAGAGGAAACGGTCGATTGCCTGGAGCAATTGCTGCACCAGGGGCTGGTGTTGGAGCAGATCGGCGGCTACGACTTCAGCCACGAACAACTGCGCGCGCTGGTCTACGCCGAAATGGGGCTGGCCCGCCGCCGGCTGCTGCACCGCCGCACGGCCGAGCTCATGCAGTCACACCTGCGCTCAGCTCAGGCTGCGGATGCGGCGGCCGGCCAGATCGGCCATCATTTGCAGATGGCGGGCCTGGAAGCTGAGGCGGCCAGCCAATTCTGGCAGGCTGGCCAGCACGCGCGCCGCCTCTACGCCAACGCCGAGGCCCTGGGCCACTTCGAGACCGCGCTGGCCCTGGGCTACCCCGATGCCGTTGCGCTGCACGAGGCGATCGGCGACCTGCACACGCTGGCCGGGCGCTATGGCGCGGCCTCAACGGCCTACGAGCAGGCAGCCGCGGCGCTGCCCCAGGGCAGCGAACCTGCCGCCGGTCGCCGCGCGCCCATCGAACGCAAGCTGGCGCTGGTACACCAGCGCCGGGGCGACTGGGAGCTGGCCGAAAGCCACTTTCAGGCGGCGCAGGATGCCTGGCCGCCAGACGACCTGTCCGGCCTGGCCGACCTGCTGGCCGATCGCAGCCTGAACGCCCATCGGCGCGGCAAAGACTGGCGCGCCGAGATGCTGGCCGGCGAGGCGCTGCGTCTGGCCGGCGAGGCGCAGAGCCAGGCCGGCCTGGCCCGCGCCCACAACGCGCTGGGCATTCTGGCACGCGGCCGCGGCGACCTGGCGCGCGCCGACCAGCATCTGGCGCAGGGCCTGGCGCTGGCCGAGACGCTGGGCGATCCGGCCGGCCGCGCGGCGACGCTGAACAACCTGGCCCTGGTGCGCCAGGCGCAGGGCGACAGCGCGGCCGCCATCGGGCTTGCGCAGCAGGCGCTGGCGCTGTGCGCAGCCATCGGCGACCGGCACCGCGAGGCCGCGCTGCGCAACAACCTGGCCGACCTGCTGCACGCCAGCGGGCAACAGGAGGCCGCGATGGCGCATCTCAAGCAGGCAGTGGCCATCTTTGCCGCGGTCGGCGAGCCG
>JACSRL010000283.1 GCA_014879765.1 Anaerolinea sp.
AGATGTGTATAAGAGACAGGTGGTGCTGTGCGACGGCACGCCGCTGCGTTCGACAATGATCAGCGCGCCGCCGAAGCCGGCCTGCAGCAGCCCCTCGTACAGCCTCTCCGGCCCGCCGGCGTGCGGCGGCATGTGGCGTTCGATGAAGCGCTCCGGGCTGCTCATCGGCCCCATGCGCCGTTTGCTCCACACCACGATGTTCTCCACGTGCGGCGGAATGATCTGCTCCGGCGCGCTGGCCTCTACCTCCCACACCTCGCCGACGCTGTACTCCAGGTTGGCGCCCTCGTGGGGATCGCCGTGGGCCGGGATCAGGCGCACGCTGCGTCCATCGAAGGTGATCCCTCCGATGCAGGCCCCGCGGCCCTGACGGGTTTTGGCTACGATCAGAACCTTCATCGCACTCCTCCGCATGCCTCCACAGGCTATTCCATGCTCGTCTCGTCAGCTTTCAGATGCTCCACGGACAGGCCCAGGTCGCGCTGCAAGCGGGTGGCCAACAGCGAACGGTGGCAGGCCGCCGGCTCCCGTTCGACGCAAAAGAGGGCCACCACCCGCGCCTCTGGCCCCAGGTCGGCGATGAACTGCCGGCTGTCGAAGCCGGCCAGCCGCTCCTGGCGATAGGCCGCGGCGAAGGCGGGGTCGAGCACGCTGCGCTGGCGCTTGGCGGTCTTGCCGGCCTTGTCCGCGGCCGCCTGCTGGCCGCGCGTCTGGGGGCCGGGGGCCAGGTCGGGCCGGTGAATGTAGCGGATGCCCAGCTCGGCCAGCCGGGCCTGCAGGCGTTGGCTGTTGGCAAAGGCATAGGCCGCGCCGCGCACGCCGCGCCGGCTGCGGATATCCACCAAGGTATCCACGCCCGCCTGCTGCAAGGCGGCAAAAAAGCTGGCCTCGTCGCTGCCGTAGACGCCGATGGTCACCAAAGTTGGCGCCGGGAGCGTTGGCATCTCTCCGAGAGATGCCAACGGTATAGCCTGCTCAGACTCACTCATCTTCCTCTTCCTCCTGCGCCGCGCGGCTGTAGCGCCTGCGCGAGGTGAATTCCAGGTCGCCAAACAGGCTGAGCTGCCCGCCGGTCAGCCGCTGGATCACCTCCTCCTGGCTGCGCAGTTGATCCTGTTCGTCGATGTGCAGCACCGGGATGCCCAGGCCGGCCAGCGTCTCGCCGATCAGCTTGCTGCGGTGGCACTGCTCTGGCTTGCCCTCGCTGCACAGCAGCACGAAACGCAGGCCGCGCTGCCAGGCGGCCTGCACCCGTTCGATCCCGGCCTGGTAGAAGGCCTTGCCCTTGACCCGCTCATAGTCCACCTTGTCATCCACGTAGCAGTCAGGGTCCGCCGGCCGGCCGCCCAACGCGTCGCCCAGGTAGACGTAGCGGATGCCCTGCTGCTTCAGGGCGCGCTCCAGCGCCTCCTTGGAGAACTCTGGCTTGAAGCGCGAGTAGGGCGCGCTGCGCACGTCCACCAGGAAGCTGATCTGATGGGCGCGCAGCACGGCGATCAGCGCATCCACGCTGCGCGCGCCGTAGCCGATGGTGAACACGGGCGCAACCGGCTCAAGCGGAAAGGGGTCATTTCCCTCCAAGGCGCTCACGCTCTGCTCCTTGTGCGGTCTGAGATGGGGCGATACAAACTGCGAAAAGTATACGTCAAGGGGACGATTTGCGCCAACTCAACCGAACTTCGGATGCCTCAGCGGTTGAGCCTGGCCTGCCTCTGCGCCAGGCTGGCGGCCGCGGCCCGGCGCACCTTGGCCTTGGGATCTGCCAGCGCGGCCTGCAAGGCGTGCTCGGCCGCGGCGCCGCCCAGCCGGCCCAGGGCCTGCGCGGCTGCCTCGCGCGTCATGCTGGAATCGTCCTGCGCCAGCCGGGTCGCGATGGGCTGCACCGCGCGCGGGTCGCCCAGGTCAGCCAGGGCCAGCAGCGCGGCCGCACGCACCTGGCCCGCGCGATGGCTGAGGGCATCCAGCAGCGGGTCCAGGCCGGCCGGCCCGCCGAAACGTCCCAGCCAGCGCGCGGCTCGGGCCGCTTCGGCCAGATCATCGCCGTAGAGCCGCTCGATCCACACCTCGGCGTCCAGGTCGATCTCCGCGCCAAAGCGGGCCTGATCCTTTTCCCCCTCCACAAAGCCGTGGTAGATGTCGGCAAAGGCGGGCGCGTGTGGATCGGGTCGCGCCTCGGCCGGCGCATGGGCCGCAGACCTGGCCGGCGTCAGTTGGGCGGCAAAGTGCGTGGCCGAGCGCACCTGGCCGCCGGCCGAACGCACCCGGCCGGCCAGTCCCTGATCGTTGGTGATCACCGTGACCGCGCCCGGCTGCGGGCTGGCGCGCAGCAACTGAAAGATGATCGCGTCGGCCTCCACCCCCGGCGGCGCAAAGCGCACCGTCACCCCGCCGTCGGACAGACGCCACTGCGGCGTCGGGCCGATTCCGCTGTCGAAAACCACCGTCAACGGCTGGCGTTTGGCCGCGGCGTAGGGGCGCAGCCGCTGCAGCAGTTGCCATTCGTCGTCGGGATCGGCCAGGTCGATGCCGGGCATGACGCCGATCAGGTTGTGGCCGTCGATCAACAGGGTCATGGCCACATTAAATCAGCAAAACAGGGGATCGGCAAGTCCACAGGTGCTTGGTGATTTCCCGGCACACAGGTATAATGCCGCCCATGACTACCCCCAACATCATCCTCACCGGCTTCATGGGAACCGGCAAAACCGCCGTGGGTCAGGCTGTGGCTGAGCGGCTGGGACGCTGGTTCGTGGATATGGACACGATCATCGAGCAGCGCGCCGGCAAGTCGATCAACGAGATCTTTGCCCAGGAGGGCGAGCCCGCCTTTCGCCAGATGGAGGCGGAGCTCTGCCGCGAGCTGGCCCAGGAAGAGCACCTGGTGATCGCGACCGGCGGCGGCGCGCTGCTCCCGGCGACAAACCGGCAGACATTGGGCGCCAGCGGGGTGCTGATCTGTCTGACCGCGCCGGCCGATGCCATCCTGGCGCGGCTGGGAGACGCGACCGATCGGCCGCTGCTGGCCGGCCCTGATCGGCGGCAGCGCGTCGAGGCGCTGCTGGCGCAGCGCGCGCCCGACTACGCGGCCATTTTGCACCAGATCGACACCGCTGAGCTGACCGTTGAGCAGGCGGCGGAGCGGGTGATTCGCCTGGCCCGGCGGATGAGCAGGGAGCCGCTGCGCATCCCGGTCAGCTATCCCGGCGGCGGCTACGAGATCCTGATCGGCGACGGCATGTCGGCCGAGCTGGGGCAGGCGCTGCGCGGCGCGGGTCTGACGCCAGGGCGCTGCGCGCTGGTCAGCCAGCCGGCCATCGCCGCGGCCCAGGCTGAGCCGCTGCTGGCGAGCCTGGTCGAGGCCGGCTTCGATCCGGCGCTGGTGGAGATGCCCGACGGCGAGGCGCACAAGACGCTGGCCACCGTGGCCGGACTGCTGGACGCCTTTGTGGCCGCGGGGCTGGATCGGCGCAGCCCGGTGATCGCGCTGGGCGGCGGCGTGGTGGGGGATGTGACCGGCTTCGCGGCGGCCACCTACCTGCGCGGCGTGCCCCTGGTGCAGGTTCCCACCAGCCTGCTGGCCATGGTGGATGCCAGCGTGGGGGGCAAGACCGGCGTCGATCTGCCGCAGGGCAAGAACCTGGTGGGCGCGTTCAAACAGCCGGCGCTGGTGGTGATCGACCCGGAAACGCTCAGAACCCTGCCCTCCGACGAATTTCGCAGCGGCCTGGCCGAGGTGGTCAAGGCCGGCATGATCGGCGATCCCGGCCTGTTCGAGGTCATGGAGGGGCGTAGGGGCGGGGTGACCCCGCCCCTACGCGGCACGGGCGGGGTGACCCCGCCCCTACGGCTGCCCGATCTGATCGCGCGGGCGGTGCAGGTCAAGGTGGCTGTGGTGCAGGAGGATCCTTTCGAGCAGGGCCGGCGCGCCGCGCTGAACCTGGGCCACACCTTCGGCCATGCCTACGAAACCCTGTCCGGCTACCGACTGCGCCACGGCGAGGGGGTGAGTATCGGCCTGGTCGCGGCGACGCGGCTGGCCGCGCGGCTGGCGCTGTGCGACCCTGCCCTGCCAGCGCGCGTTGAAAACCTGCTGGAGCGGCTGGGGCTGCCGGTGCAGGCCCCTGGCTTTGCGCCGCAGCAGGTGCTGGCGGCCATGGGCGCCGACAAGAAGCGGATCGGCGGCCGGCTGCGCTTCGTCCTGCCGCGCGCGCTGGGCGCGGTGGAGCTCATGGACGACGTGCCGACCGAGGCGGTGCTGGCGGTGCTGGCCGAGTTGGCGTAGAGAAACCGGGCTTTGCCGCAAAGCCCGGTTTCTCTGCGTCAACGGCGCAGGTGAACGCTGTGGTCGCGAATTTGCCATAGCAGCAGGCTTGTGCTAAAATCCACGAACGTAAAACATACCCTGAACGTAACTGTCAGTCTCCCGCGCCGGCCGTCTGCACCCACGCTTGCCATGCGATTGGCGAAGCCAATCCAAGGTGTCGATCACGCGCCAGCGCCGGCGTCTGAGCAGTTGCCCCTGAACTTGATAAGCAGGCTGCGTACGTCTGCCTTCACGGATCACCAACTCAGCAAAGGACAAAGATGACCATGAGTATCAACCATCCAGCCAACCTGAAACAGCAAAAACTGCGCGCCTGGGTCGAAGAGATGGCTGCCCTGTGCAAGCCGGACAGCGTTCATTGGTGCGACGGATCGCAGCAGGAATATGACGATCTCTGTGCGCAGATGGTCAAGTCGGGCACCTTCATCAAGCTCAACGAAGAGAAGCACCCCAACTCCTTCCTGGCCTTCTCCGATCCCAGCGACGTGGCGCGCGTCGAAGACCGCACCTACATCTGCAGCGTCAACAAGAACGACGCCGGCCCCACCAACAACTGGATGGATCCGCGCGAGATGCACGTCATCATGGACAAGCTGTTCGATGGCTGCATGCGCGGGCGCACCCTCTATGTCATCCCCTTCAGCATGGGGCCGCTGGGCTCCCCCATCGCGCAGATCGGCATCGAGATCACCGACTCTCCCTACGTGGTGGCCAACATGCGCATCATGACCCGCATGGGCAGCGCGGTGATCGACGTGTTGGGCGAGAACGGCGACTTCGTGCCCTGCATGCACACCGTGGGCGCGCCGCTGGAGCCTGGCCAGCAGGATGTGTCCTGGCCGTGCAATCCCACCGTCAAGTATATCGTCCACTTCCCGGAGGAGCGCTCGATCTGGTCCTACGGCAGCGGCTACGGCGGCAACGCGCTGCTGGGCAAGAAATGCCTGGCGCTGCGCATCGCCTCGGTCATGGCGCGGGACGAGGGCTGGCTGTCTGAGCACATGTTGATCCTGGGCGTCGAGGATCCTCAGGGTGAGAAGAGCTATGTGGCGGCGGCCTTCCCCAGCGCCTGCGGCAAGACCAACTTCGCCATGCTGATCCCGCCGGCGGCCTTCGAGGGCTGGAAGGTGACCACTGTGGGCGACGACATCGCCTGGATCAAGCTGGGGCCTGATGGCACACTGCGCGCGATCAACCCGGAGGCGGGCTACTTCGGCGTGGCGCCCGGCACCTCTGAGAAGACCAACCCCAACGCTATGCGGGCGTGCGCGCGCGACACCATCTTCACCAACGTGGCGCTGACCCCCGATGGCGGCGTGTGGTGGGAGGGGATGACCAAGACCCCGCCGGCCAAGGCCATCGACTGGCAGGGCAAGGAATGGACCCCCGACAGCGGCCGCAAGGCGGCTCACCCCAACGCGCGCTTTACCGCCCCGGCCAACAACAACCCGGCCATCGACGACGCGTGGGAAGACCCGGCCGGCGTGCCGATCTCGGCCTTCATCTTCGGCGGCCGGCGCAGCACCACGGTGCCGCTGGTGATGCAGGCCACCAACTGGGTACACGGCGTCTACATCGCGGCCACCATGGGCTCCGAGACCACAGCGGCCGCCTTTGGCCAGATGGGTGTGGTGCGGCGCGATCCCTTCGCCATGCTGCCCTTCGCCGGCTACCACATGGCCGACTACTTCAACCACTGGCTGGATTTCGGCCGCAACGTCCCCAACCCGCCGCGCATCTTCAGCGTCAACTGGTTCCGCACCGACAAGGATGGCCACTTCGCCTGGCCCGGCTTCGGCGAGAACATGCGGGTGCTGAGGTGGATCGTCGAGCGCGCCCACGGCCGCGCGGCCAGCATCGAAAGCCCCATCGGCTGGATGCCCCGCTACGAAGATCTGGACTGGACCGGGCTGGACTTCAGCCGCGAGCAGTTCAACGAGATCATGGGCGTGGACCGCGAGCAGTGGAAGCAGGAGATCCTCAACCACGAGGAGCTGTTCATCAAGCTCTACGACCGGCTGCCCAAGGAACTGCTCTACCAGAAGGAGCTGCTGCTCTCCGCCCTGTGGCGCTCGCCGGAGCACTGGGATCTGGCCGCGGAATAGGCTGGCCCGCGCGCAGGCGCGTTCGTTTGAGTTGACCAACACGAAGCCGCACCCATCCGGGTGCGGCTTCGTTCATTCTGTTGCCGTAACTGTTCAGGCATGGCATTGGAAACCGGGTTTTTGTCTCGCAGACTAAGATCATGGCGCCATGAAAGGCCGCTGTGAAGACAAAAGCCATGGACGCACGAGAAAAACCCGGTTTCTGAACGACTGGCTGAGCAGTTACCTTGGCGAAATTAACGAAGCTGGCCACATGTTGCCGTCGTTGCAGATCAGCGCTTTGGCGTGCTCCTTTATCGCGGCCCGTTCCTCGGCCGTGAAGCCGCCGGACTTCTGGGGGCTTTTTGTTGAGCTTATGCCGTTCTCTTCGATGTCGTTTGTACGGCTAATACTCCGTGCATCCGGCCATCCACACCGCGCCGTCGCGTGCCAGCAGCTCATCGGCCTCGCGCGGGCCCCAGGAGCCAGGCTCGTAGAAGGCCAGCGGCGCCAGATGCCGCGCCCAACCGTCCAGGATCGGATCCACCACCCGCCAGGAGAGCTCGATCTCATCGCTGCGCGCGAAGAGGGACGCGTCCCCCTGCACCGTGTCCAGCAGCAGCCGCTCGTAGGCCTCGGGCAGGGCGTTGCCGAAGTCAGAGGCATACTGGAAGGACATCTCCGCGGTCTGGGTGCGCATGCCCGCGCCCGGCAGCTTGGTGTTGAAGCTCAGATGGACCCCCTCGTCAGGCTGGATGCAGATGTTCAGGCTGTTGGGCGGACGGATGCCGGGATAGTCCTTGGCGAACATCAGGTGCGGCACCCGCTTGAAACGCACCACGATCTCCGTGGTCTTGGTTTTCAACAGCTTGCCGGAGCGGATGTAGAAGGGCACCCCCTGCCAGCGCCAGTTGTCCACGAACAGCTTCAGCGCGGCATAGGTGGCCGTTTCCGACTGGGGATCGACGCCCTCCTCGCGGCGGTAGGTCGGGCCATTTTTGACGCGATACTGGGCGCGCACGCTGACCGTGCCCACCTCGCGCGGCTCCACGGAGCGGATCGCCTCCAGCACCTTGACCTTCTCGTTGCGCAAGGCGGTGGCATTCAGCGCCACCGGCGGCTCCATGGCGGTCAGCGACAGCAGTTGCAGCGCGTGGTTCTGGATCATGTCCCGCACCACGCCAGCCTGGTCATAGTAGCCGCCGCGCTTGCCGATGCCCACGCTCTCGGCCACGGTGATCTGCACCAGGTCCACATAGTTGCGGTTCCAGAGTGGCTCGAAGATGGCGTTGGCAAAGCGCAGCACCAGCAGATTCTGCACCGTCTCCTTGCCCAGATAATGGTCGATGCGGTAGATCTGCTCCTCGTCGAAGACCTGATGCACGGCCGCGTTGAGCTGGCGCGCCGAGGCCAGATCGTGGCCAAAGGGCTTTTCGATCACAATGCGCCGCCAGCCGGTCTCGCTCTGCGCCAGCCCGGCCGCGCCCAGATGGGCCACAATGGGCTGGTAAAGCTGCGGCGGGGTGGAGAGGTAGAAGAGATAGTTGTCGCTGCCCAGCGCTGCGCTCAGCTCGGCCAGGCGCTGCGCCAGCAGGTGATAGCTGTCCGCGTCCTCGTAGCCGATGGCCAGATAGCTGACGTTGCTGGCGAAGCTTTCCCAGGGCTGACGCTGATCGGGCTTGATGCGCCCGTGGGCAGCCACCCCCTCCCTCAGTTGCGCCCGGAAGGCTTCGTCGCTCAGAGGGCTGCGCGCCACGCCCAGCACGGCGTAGCGCTCCGGCATCAGCCGCTGGCTGGCCAGCGTGTGCAGCGCCGGCGCCAGCTTGCGTTGGGTCAGATCACCCGACGCGCCAAAGATCACGATCACAAAGGGGCGGGTCGAGCCGGCGTCGCTCCTGCTGGACAGCGACGACGCATGGGGCAGCGGTTGGGTAGAATCTGGCATGTTCGATGATCTTCCTTCAGCGGCTATTCAGTGGCGCATCGGCGCTGGGGTAGCTCCACATGCGCGTGTGGATCAGGATGTGTTCCGGTTGCTCGTGGTACGGCTGGCCGGCCAGGGTCAGCCAGGCGTGGCCGGCGATGTCGTCGCCCAGCCGGCGCGCGCCGAAATGGATCACCACCGGCAGCCCGGCGCGGCGCAGGAAATAATAGCGCAGCAGCGAGCGGCGCAGACAGATGCCCAGCGGCCGGCCGGCGCCGAAGGCCGTCAAGGCGTCCACGATCGCGCGCGTGGTCTCCACAGCCACCGGCTGCGGCGCGGCCGGCGGCGTCAACGCCAGCAGCGCGGCCGGCAGCGGCTGCTCCAGCCGGGCAGGCAGCTCCCGGGCCAGGGCCAGCGCCTCAGCCAGCAGCCGCCGCTGGGCGCCGCTGGCCAGGGCCGCGGCCAGGACTGCGCTGTAGGCCAGGCCGCGCCGCATACCGACGAGAATCCGCTGTAAATTGGGCATGGCCGCCATTATATGCTCGTTGTGGCATTTTTGTGAAGCGGCAGCCCGCCCGGCTGCGCGCCCATCGTGAAGACCGGAGAAAAGCTGGTTTCTCCACAAGCCCCTAACGTTAATGAAAGGTTAGAGAATCGGACAAAGCCTTGACGCCACAGATATTTTCCGCTATAATACCTGTGTAAATCAGAAGAACCCCACTGACGCCTGAACGATCGCAGCAACAAAACAAAACAACCGGCGCGATCAAGGCGTAGTCGAAAAAAACAGAAACCGGCGTCCCGTTGGGACGCAACTCATCGATAGCTAAGGAGCTGCCATGTCAACACAGCCGAAGAAGAAGACCCCACTCTCTCAGTTGATTGCATCGGTGACTGAAGGTGACGCGGATTTTCAGAAAGTCATGGTGACTCGCACCTACCGGGCCGGCGAGGTGATCGCGGCGCCCGAGGATCTGTCCAGCCAACTGTTCATCCTGATGAACGGCAAGGCGCAACTGGTCTGCCAAAACAAAGAAGGCCGGCGCATGATGATGTCCCGGCTGGGGCCAGGTGCGGTCTTCGGCGACGGCGCCATGATCACCCGCGAGGCCGCCCCCGCCACCTTTGCCGAGGCGCTGGAAGAGACCACCATCTGGGTCTTGCCCGAAACCCACGCCCGGGCCATGACCGAACGCTACCCCATCATCGGCTGGGGCATGCTGCAGACCTTTGGCCGGCGGCTGCGCCAGGTGGAGGATCGGCTGGAAGAGGTGGCCTACAAGAAGCTGCCCCAGCGGCTGGCCAAGCTGCTGCTGGACCTTTCCAGCGGCGCCGACCGCAACACCATCCGCACCAGCCATCAATCGCTGGCCGATATGCTGGGCACCTACCGCGAGACGGTGAGCACCATCCTGCGCGGCTTCAAGGCCGATGGCCTGGTGGAGCTGGGCTATCGCCGGATCTACGTGACCGACCCCGATGCCTTGCAGGCGCTGGCCAGCTCGTGGGACTGACCGACTGTTGACTGACCTGCTGTATGATTGACTGTTGACTGATTGACCGGACTGTCCCTTGATTGTTTGACCGGTTGAGCGATGAAAACGTGTGGACTGTATGTGAGCCGCGAAGCTGCGGCAGTCGCAGTGGCGAGACAAGAACGTATGACGACGAAGAGACCGATGGTGTGATGCGATTGCTGCCAGATCGACGGGACGAGTGAGACTGTTCAGGTGTACTGGGTGTGTGGTGAAATGACAGCGCCGGGCAACGCAAGAAGCCCGGCGCTGTCGCGCCCAGAAGAGAGATTGCCAGGATGGGGAAGTGACGGTACAATAGCCGTCGCAGCCCTTGTGCGCTGCGGAACGATCCAAATCAGGAGTAGCTCATGGACACAGTGCTTCGATCCCCTACCCAGACCGTTGTTATCGGCCCTCAGCGGCCTTTTGTGATCATCGGCGAGCGCATCAACCCCACAGGACGCAAGATGCTGGCGGCCGAGATGGCGGCCGGCGACTTCAGCCGGGTCATCGCCGACGCCAAGGCCCAGGTCGAGGCCGGCGCTCACGTGCTGGACATCAACTCCGGCGTGCCGCTGGCCGACGAGGCCGAGATCATGGCCGAAGCGGTTCGCCTGGTGCAGGCCACGGTGGACGTGCCGCTGTGCATCGACTCGTCGGTGGTCAGCGCGCTGGCGGCAGGGCTGAAGGCCGCGGCCGGCAAGCCGCTGGTCAACTCGGTCACCGGCGAGGAGGAGCGGCTGGAGGCGGTGCTGCCCCTGGTGGCCCAGCGCGGCGCGGCCGTGATCGCCATCAGCAACGACGAGACCGGCATCTCCTACGACCCACGCGAGCGTTTCAAGGTAGCCAAGAAGATCGTGGAGCGCGCCGAAAGCTATGGCATCCCGCGCGCCGACGTGTTGATCGACCCGCTGGCCATGCCGGTGGGCGCGATCCAGGGCGCGGGCAAGCATCTGTTCGACATCGTGCGCATGGTGCAGGAGGAGCTGGGCTGCAACACCATCTGCGGCGCCAGCAACATCTCCTTTGGCCTGCCCAACCGCAAGGCGCTCAATGCCACCTTCGTGGCCATGTCCATCGCCGCCGGCATGCCTTGCACCATCACCAACCCGCTGGAGCCGGAGATCATGGCCGCCATCCGCGCTGCCGACGTGATGATGGGCCACGACGAGAACTGCGCGGCCTGGATCATGGCGCAACGCCAGGCGGCCGCGGCCGCGCAGCCCGACGCCGCAGCCGCGCCGGTCGATGACCGCGCCGCCCGCCGCGCCGCCCGTGAGGCGCGCCGCGCCGGCTGAGAGCAACCAGCATGTCCCACACCAGACTCTTCATCCCCGGCCCCAGCGAAGTGCGTCCTGAGATCCTGCAGGCCCAGACCGCGCCCATGATCGGCCACCGCAGCGGCGACTGCGACGCGCTGATCGCCAGCGTCGAGGCCAAGCTCCAACAGGTCTTTATGACCGCCAACCGGGTCTACATCCTGGCGTCCTCCGGTTCCGGCCTGCAAGAGGCCGCGATCCGCAACAGCGTGCGCGCCGGCCAGCGGGTGGCCTGCTTCGTCAACGGCGCCTTCAGCCTGCGCTGGCACGAGGTCGCGGCCGGCTGCGGCAAGGAGGCGGTGCGCTTCGACCTGCCCTGGGGCCAGCCGGTGCGGCCGGCCGACGTGGACGCGGCCCTGGCCGGCGGCGCCTGGGACGCGGTCGCCGTGGTACACAACGAGACCAGCACCGGCGTCGCCAGCCCGGTGGGGGAGATCGCGGCCCTGTTGCGCGCCAGCTACCCGGAGACCCTGCTGTTGGTGGACGCGGTCAGCAGCCTGGCCGGCGACTGGATTCCCACAGACGCCTGGGGGCTGGACATCTGTCTGACCTCGTCGCAGAAGGCGCTGGCCCTGCCCCCCGGCCTGGCCTTCGCCGCGGTCAGCGACCGCGTGCTGGCGCGGGCCAGGGAGGTGAGCGGCCGCGGCTGGTATTTCGACTTCCTGGTGCTGGAAAAATACCTGGTCAAGAACACCACCCCCGCCACGCCGGCCATCAGCCTGCTGCGCGCCGCCGATCGGCAGTTGGGCGACATCCTGGCCGAGGGGATGGACGCGCGCGTCGCGCGCCATGGCCGCCTGGCCAGCCTGACCCAGCAGTGGGCGCTGAGCCACGGCTTCGGCCTCTTCGCGGCCGAGGGCTACCGCTCGCAGACCGTCACCTGCGTGGAGAACACCCCCGGCATCGACTACGCCGCGCTGAGCAGGTTTCTCAAAGCACGCGGCCTGGCCATCTCCAACGGCTACGGCGACCTGAAGGGCAAGACCCTGCGCATCGCGCACATGGGGGATGTGAGCGAGGCGGAGATGCAGGAGCTGCTGGACGCGCTGAGCGATTATATGGTCAACTGATCAAAGTACTGCCGCTTGGGCCGGTCTCCGACCGAGCACCACGCCGACCTTCGACTAAGCGCTGCCCAATCGGTCGAAGATCATCCCCGGGTGGTCGGCCCAATAGTCCGCATAGCCCTGCCCCACCAGGCTCCGGTCGTCGGTGTAGAGCGCCAGGGAGACCTGGACGCGCAGGCCGTCGTGCTGGAAGACCTGGCGCCGGCCTGAGGGCTCCTCGAACAGGCGCTTGTAATCGTCCACTTTGCGCTGATAGTCGCTGATCTTGGTCCCCTTGGGATCGACGAAGACCAGGTGATAGTCTGCCCCGCGCTGCAGCCAGAAGACGAAGTCGGGCTTGAACTGGCGGATGCGGTTGGCCTCGGGGTCATAATAGGGCAGATGGACGTCGTCCAGCGTCTCATCCAGCTTGCTGAACAGCCACCAGTCAAAGCTGTCCAGGCTGTTGCCGGCGCTCTGGGCGTAGGCCTCCAACTGGCGCACGAAGTTCACCTCGCTCTCCTGGCGAATGATGTGCTGGATGTAGTCGATCTTCTGATCGTTGGCCAGGATCACCGGCACGTAATAGTGGTTGGCCACGTAGCGCACTTCCAGCGCGCTGACGGCCGCGCTGGCCCGAATCTGGCTCAGCGCGGCCGTCTCGACCATCAGGTCGTCGAAGCTGAGCTGCTGGGCCGCGAACTGCTCGCGCAGCGCCTGCTCCCGCTGTTGGCGCTGCGGAAAGAGCGAGACGTTGGCGATCTCGTGGCGCAGCGCCTCGGCCATCGGCTTGAGCAGCACGGTGATGTGTTGGAAGTGGCGGATCTCCTCTTCTAACGTCTTGAGACCCTCGACCTCGCGTGGGGTGATGTGGAAATAGCGCAGCAGCCGGGGCAGCAGCACGTCCATGCTGCCGTAGCGCCGGGCGGTGTTGGTGTTGAAGTAGCGCACCGGCTCGGCCAGGCAGCGCTCCAGCACCTGCGTCTCGGCCGGCGTGGCCCGATAGGTGGTCACCAGCAGGCGCGGGTCGGCCAGGTGGCTGGCGTAGTCTTGCAGGCGCTGCAGCTCCTCGGCGGTGATCTCGAACTTGCGCGGCGTCCGCTCCTCCACCAGCCGGTGATCGGCGTAGCGGTAGGTGGGGATCAGCAGGGTGCGCCCTCGCGCGGCCTCGTTGACCGCCAGCGCCAGCGTCTCGGCCGCGTCCCGCCCTCCCTGCTGGTCCATCTGTTCGATGACGGTGTGCAGCGCCTTGCGATTGGTGCCCAGGATGAAGACGGTCTCCAGCGGCAGGCCACGGTCATGGACGGCCACGGCCTGGGCTTCGCTGATCTGCCGGGCATTGGCCAGCGGCCGCAGCCGGCGGCGTTTGCCGGGCAGCGGCTCGACGCGCACGCCGCGGCCCACCGCCTGCAGGATGAACTTGAGCGCGTCCATTCCCACGCCGATGTTGATGAAGGTGATGACATTGGGCCGGTTGGAGTCCCAGCCCTCGTAGAAGCTGCGCGAGCCCAGCAGAATGTTGATGGGCGAGTCGTCGGCGTTCAGACGCTGGAAGAAGCTGTCGTCGCCGTAGCCCTCGACCACGGTGTAGCCGGACAGTTCCTCCTTCAGCCAGCCGGAGATGTCGCCGATCTTGATCAACGCAAAGGGCTGGCCGGCCGCCTTCAAACTGAGGGCAATCTCTTGTCGATTCGAGGGCCGCACCAGCGCCTCGATCTCGCCGCCGGCCGCAGTCACGGCCGCGCCCGCGTCCACGTTGAAGACGCAGCCCAGCAGATCGTCGAGCTGCAGCGACTGAAAGAGCTCCTCATCCAGCAGGAAGCGCTCCCGCTCGAAGAGCAACTCCGGGCGGCTGGCCAGCTCCAGGCGCAATTCCTCCTTGACCTGCAGCCACACGTCTTGGGCGATCTGTCCCTTGCCGATGCGCGCCAACTGGCGGAAGAAGAGCTTCAGGTCAGAATCCTTGACGTTGACCGAGTTGACCAGCGTCAACAGCAGGGGGCGGTGATACCAGCCGGCCGGCAGATGCTGATAGGAGCGCTGGACGTAGGTCAGCAGCAGCAGCGCCTTGAGCACCACCTTCTGCTTCTCCTCGTCGGTGTAGTCCTCGTCCGGGCGAAAGGCGCGGTTTTCCTGCGTCAGGATGCTGAGGTGTTTGCCATAGCCGGCCTCGATGAAGCGCGCCAGGTTGAAATCGTAGGCCGTGGTCACCTGGTCGCGCTGGTCGGTGAAGGTGGCCGAGAAGTTGAAGAGGAAGCCGTTGCGGGCCAGAATCGAATAGATGTGCTGGCGCTTGGACTCCTCCTTGTCCCCCTTGTGCGCCTCGTCCAGCAAGACAAACCAGCGGCCGTGGTTGTCGTAGTTGCGGAAGTTGACGATCTTCTCCTTCTGCACGTCGCTCAGGTTGTCCGAGCGGTAGGTGAAGACGGTCACTTCGTTGTGGCGGAAGAGGGAGGCGCCGCCCCACAGCACCTGCGAATAGTCGCGCAGCTCGGCCAGGCGGATGTGCAGGCCAAGACGTGCGGCGTTGAACTCCTCCACGTGGCTGCGCAGTTGGCTGAGCAGGTCATCGCGGTGGGTCAGCACCAGGATGTTGTGGTTGGGGATCTCCTCCAGCCGCGCCAGCCGCCACAGCAGCTCGATCAGCTTGACGATGACCAGGGTCTTGCCGCTGCCGGTGGCCATCCAGAAGCCCAAGCGATTGGTGAAATGCTCGAAGGGGATCTTGTCGCCCAGGGCCTGGTAATGTTCCAGCAGCAGCTCACGCACCGCGCGCTTGCGGCCCAGGGGAATGTCCAGATCGGTGGGCAGGCCGTTGGCGCGGTACCACTGGAACATCTGCCCCTTGCGCGCCGCGTTGGCCCCATCCCCCTCGCCGGGGTGATAGTCGCCGAAGTTCTCGTAGTAGGTCCACAGCGCCTTGAGCGCGTTGTGCAGCGCG
>JACSRL010000774.1 GCA_014879765.1 Anaerolinea sp.
ACGCTAAGGCCGAACAAGCCGTCTCAGCGACGAAGGTCGAACGCCTTTCATGTAGGCTGCAACCCGGCATTCGACAGAATGCCATACTCTCGAATTGAAGGAGATAAGAAGATGAAACGTTTTGCTATCCTGTCAGTGCTCTTCGCACTGGTCCTCGCTGCGTGCCAACCCACCGCGACGCAGCCGATAGAACCAGCGCCACCGGTTACGGCTGTACCGGCTACGGCCATACCCGCCACCGCTGCACCGGCTACGGCTGCACCCGCTACGGCTATACCGGCTGCGGAAGAACCAACCGCGGACATTGCAACCGCTGTACCCGCTGAGTCCGCACCCTCCACAGAGGAACGTATCGCCAACGCCACCAGCGCCGCCCCTACGGTTATCGGCAAGGATGCCACGATCCTCGACTGGCCCACAGAGGAGGGCGGCCCCATGATCGTGCTGCGCGAGGGCACGAACGGCTGGACTTGCATCACCGACTGGCCAGCCTCGCCCGGCAACGATCCCATGTGCATCGACGACATGTTTGCCAAGTGGAACGATGCGCTGGGGGCGGGCGCTCCGCTGACCGTCGACCGGCCCGGCGTCGCCTACATGTTGGCCGGCGGCAGCGATGCCTCCAACACCGACCCCTTTGCCATGGCGCCGGCCGCGGGCGAGGAGTGGATCAGCACGCCGGCGCACGTCATGCTGCTCTCCCCCGGTGGCTTCGACGCTGCCAATTTCGCTGCCACGCCCAAACAGGACGAGCCGTACATCATGTGGGACGGCACGCCCTACGAGCACCTGATGGTGCCGGTGGTGCCCATCTCGCAGGAAGCCATGGGCGATGTCAGCGCCGAGATGCAGAACACTATGAGCGCCGGGCCGGCCGGCATCGTCAAGAATGCCACCATCATGGGCAACCCCACCGTAGAAGGGGGCGAGATGGTCGTGCTGCAAGAGGGGACCAACGGCTGGATCTGCTATCCTGACCGCGCCGTGTCGCCGGGCAACGATCCGCAATGCAACGACACCATCAGCGATGCCGGCTTCGCGGCCGGCGCCACGCGCACGGTGCCGAGCGCGGGCCTTTCCTACATGCTGGCCGGCGGCTCCGATGAGAGCAACACCGATCCCATGGCCACCGGTCCCGCCGCGGGCGAGGAATGGATCAGCACTCCATCCCACCTGATGTTCATGGTACCAGGCGGCTTCGATACCAAGTTCTTCACCACCGATCACATGTCCGGCTATCCCTACATCATGTGGGCTGGCACCGACCTCGAGCATATCATGATTCCAGTTGTCGATATGCCCATGGAATAACAGGGCGCCGGGCAATTCCAGTCTCTGGCAGAGTATATCAGATACCCCGACCGCACAATGCGATCGGGGTATCTGGTAGTTGGCGTGTTCCGCACCTATTCTCAAGGCCGGCATGGCGCACATCATCGAAATGCCGCGGTTATCCGAGACGAGTCGGTCGCAAAAGCGAGCACAGAGTGAGTGGTTTTTGATCTGGACGCCGCGTGTCACATTCCCGATCCCAACACGGGCGTGGCGCACGAGGAACTGGGTATGGTCAAGGTGTTCACAGTCAACTAGGCGGGTCGGTGACAGAAGCTGCTGCGTTGCGGAATCGGAAGGCGGTCCGCTGTCCAGTGGACGGCGCTGCGCCACAGGCAGGTCAGGGGACCCCCTGTGGCGCTTTTTCGTTGGCGTCTCTGCCTGGCATGAAGTGAGCAGGAAGTGGGCAGTGTTTGGTCTGGAAATTGATTGGTCGATCAGGGTATCTTGTTACCTGTCAGCAATGACTGTCTGGTCCCCTGCAACATGGTCGAGTTCTGCCGTAAGGACGAAAAGGAAGGTGCCACATGTCAGCCATCGACATCAACAAGACTATCGCCCGACGCTATCTGGAGGACTTCTGGAACGGCGATGACGCTGCAGTGATCGAGGAACTCGTCATCGACGATGTCATCGGCCACCCGGCCCCTGGCCAGACCTTGCAGGGCCGCGAAATTCTTAAGCAGCGCCACAGCGCCCTGCGCCAGGTCTACGGCGAGCCGCACTTTGTTGTCGAAGACCTGATCGGTGAGGGCGACAAGGTGCTGCTGCGTTGGTCTTTCAGCGGCAAGCACATTGGCGCCATCATGGGGACGGCCCCAACCGGCAAGCTGATCACCGTCGGCGGCATGAATCTCTTCCAGTTCTCAGGCGGCAGGATCGCCGAGTTCTGGGTCAACGCCGACGACCTGGGTGAGCTGCAGCAGATCGGCGTAACGCCCACCTTCTGACGCCAGCCCGAACAACCTGCCAATCGACTAACGTGTTGGGTGTGCTGCTCTCTGAAGGGTCTGCCGCTGCCCCACGGGCGCGCGTGATCTGGTGCATGGGTTGCGCGACCACACCAAGTCACCGATTTGCCAGTTTTCCACAAGGAGCACCATCATGGAAAGCAAGAACGTCGCTACCCTGCGCGCGGCCCACGAGGCCTTTAGCGCCCACGACTGCGCCCGCTCGGCTCTCATCGGTGTGGAACCGAACATCAAGTTCATCGACCACGGCCGCGGCATCAGCGTCTCCTCCCGGGAGGAGTTCCAGAGCTGGCTGGAAGGCCATGTCGCCACCTCGTCGGACATCAGAATCGTCGATGCGCACTACATCGACGGCGGCGACTGGGTGACGGCCCGCTTCCGCGCCGTCGGAACCCAGGACGGCCCGATCCCCGCCGGCTTTCCGGCCAGCCACAAGCCCTACTCGCTGGACATTTGCGAGGTCTGGCGCTTCGGCCCCGACGGCCAGGCCATCGAAGGACACAATTACTCGGACGGGCTGGGC
>JACSRL010000589.1 GCA_014879765.1 Anaerolinea sp.
CACCCAGCGTCGCCGCCGCCCTGGCCCGCGCCGAACACCTGCCCTGCCCCCTGTGCGGCAGCCAGGAGGCCCGCGCCCTCTGGTTCCGGCCGCTGAACGCCGAGCAGGCCGTGGATGCCCACCTGGCGCCGGTCGACGTGCCCGGCTGGTGGATCGTGCGCTGCGTGCCGTGCGGGCTGGGCCGCGTCGATCCCCTGCCGCGGGAGGCCGACCTGGCCGCGATCTACGATGAAAACTACCATGCCCCCGGCGCCTTCGCCGGCATCGCCCATCAGGGGGGCATCAGCGGCCAGCTCCACCTCTACGACCGGCCGGGGGGACGACAGCGGTCGCTGCGCTGGCATGGACGTCGCCTGGCGCGCCTGGAGCAGGTTGGCTTCGGCGGCCTTGCCCGGCCGGCCGGCCGGCGTCTGCTGGACGTGGGCTGCGGCGCGGGCTATTTTCTCGACGCCGCGCGCGCGGCCGGCTGGCAGGTGGCCGGCGTGGAGCTCAGCGCGGCCGCCGCGGCCGCGGCGCGCGGCGAGCTGGGGCTGGATGTCTTCACCGGCGCGCTGGCCGAGGCAGCTTTCCCCTCGAATCACTTCGATTTGATCACCCTGTTCGAGGTGTTGGAGCACATGCGTGACCCCGGCGCGACGCTGGCCGAGGCCCATCGCCTGCTGCGCCCCGGCGGCCTGCTGGCCGTGGAGACGCCCAACGACATGGACGCCTACCGCGCCGGCCTGGCCCGCGCCGACCGGCGCTGGTGGGTGATTCCCCCCGTGCATCTTTACTACTTCAACGCCTCCAGCCTCAGCCGCTGGCTGCTGATGAACGGCTTCGAGCCGATCCACCTCAGCACCGAGGGCAGCGTGGGCGGCGATCTGCTCAGCCAACTGCACGGCCGCCACGGCTGGCCCACCGGCCGCTGGTTCGTAGGCGGCGTGCGCCGCCTGCTGGCGCCGCTGGATTGGATCCTGGAGCGCACCGGCCGGCACAGCGAGCTGATCATCCTGGCCCAAAAGCGCGCCTCTGCCCTCCCCCCGCCCACGCCGTGATCCAAAAAATCAGAAACCGGGTTTTTCTCGTGCAGCATGATTTTCGGCTTCGCAACAGCCTTTCATGGCGCCATGCCCTTGGTCTGCAAGACAAAACCCGGTTTCTAATGCCGTTCAGAAACCGGGTTTTTCTTGTGCGGCATGATCTTCGGCTTCGCAACAGCCTTTCATGGCGCCACGCCCTTGGTCTGCAAGACAAAAACCCGGTTTCTAATGCCGTGACGTCTCGCCAGGCAGACGACGCTGCACACTCCGAAGCCTTCACGCTTCACGCATCACGCATCACGCTTCACAGGCCAGGCTTCGGCAGGTTGGCCAGCGAACGCTCGATGGCCTCGGCCGGATACTCGTAGTCCTCCAGCCGGCCTTGCAGGAACGCGTCGTAGGAGCCCAAATCGAAGTGGCCGTGGCCGCACAGGTTGAAGACGATGGTCTTGCTCTCGCCGCTCTCCTTGCAGGCCAGCGCCTCGTTCATGGCCGCCAGGATGGCGTGCGACGGCTCCGGCGCGGGCAGGATGCCCTCGGCCTTGGTGAAGCTCATGGCCGCCTCGAAGATCGCCCGCTGCGGCACAGCCTGCGCCTCGATCAGTCCGGCATTGGCCACCGCGCTGACCTGGGGGGCCATGCCGTGGTAGCGCAGCCCGCCGGCGTGGATCGGCGCGGGGATGAAATCGTGGCCCAGGGTGTGCATCTTGGCCACCGGCGCCATCTTGGCCGTGTCGCCGTAGTCGTAGGCGTAGACCCCGCGTGTGATGCTGGGCGCGGCCAGCGGTTCCACCGCGATCAGGCGCGCTTTGCGGCCGTTGACGATGTTCTCGCGCAGGAAGGGGAAGGCAAAGCCGCCGAAGTTGCTGCCGCCGCCCACGCAGCCGATGACCACATCGGGCCAATCCGCGCCGATCAACTCCATCTGCTTGATCACCTCTTGCCCCACCACCGTCTGGTGCATCAAGACGTGGTTCAACACACTGCCCAGGCTGTAGTTGGTGTCATCGCGGGTGACCGCCTCCTCCACCGCCTCGCTGATCGCGATGCCCAGGCTGCCGCTGCTGTTGGGGTCCTGCGCCAGAATGGCGCGGCCGGCCGCGGTCTGCGGGCTGGGGCTGGGCACCACCGTCGCGCCCCAGGTCTGCATCAAGCTGCGGCGGTAGGGCTTCTGCTCATAGCTGACCCGCACCATGAAGACCTTGCACTCCATGCCGAAGGCCTGGCAGGCAAAGGAAAGCGCACTGCCCCACTGGCCGGCGCCCGTCTCGGTGGTCAGGCGGGTGATGCCCGCCTGCTTGTTGTAATAGGCCTGGGGAATGGCGGTGTTGGGCTTGTGGCTGCCGGCCGGGCTGGTGCCCTCATATTTGAAGTAGATCTTGGCCGGCGTGTCCAGCGCCTCTTCCCAGCGCACCGCGCGGTAGAGCGGCGTCGGCCGCCACAGCTTGTAGAGCTCCTGCACCTCGTCGGGGATCTCGATGGTGCGCTCGGTGCTGACCTCCTGCATGATCAGCGCCATGGGGAAGAGAGGCGCCAGGTCGGCCGGGCCGACCGGCTGCAAGGTGACGGGGTGCAGCACCGGCGGCAGCTCGACGCCGGCCGCGGGCAGGTCGGCGTTGATGTTGTACCAATGGGTGGGCATATCGCGCTCAGAAAGCACGACTTTGGTGAGGGTCATGGACAAAAGCTCCTTGTAACACAGATCAACGAAACGGTCTCAACGATCAGCCGGGCGAGACGCCCTGGCGATCGCCTTGTCAACATCCTCGACAGATCAGCGAGGCGTCTCGCCGAGC
>JACSRL010000549.1 GCA_014879765.1 Anaerolinea sp.
AGATGTGTATAAGAGACAGGTTCACCCTTCGGCGGAACTTCCGCGCAGAGCGCCGGCGGCGCGCGCGCCTTCTGGTGGATCCTGGGCATCCTACTGCTGATCTGTCTCTGTTTGGTCTGTTTGACTTCCGGCCTGCTGGCTCTGGGGATGGCCAACTGGTAGCATCAACCGGGAGGAGGGCCGGCCTCCTGCCCAACAAAAACGGCGCCAGGTTTTCGGACCTGGCGCCGTTTTGCATGGCGGGTCTCTGCGTCCTGGGTCAGCGCAGACGGGCGAAGAGGTCGTCCTCCTGCCCCACGGGCCAGCCCACGCTGGAATAGGCCAGGTGAAAGGTCTCGTGGCTGAACCAGTGATCGGCGAAGATCTCCTCGGGCGCGTTGGCGTAGCGGCTGGCTTCCCCCACTTGGGTGGCGTGACAGAGAATGCCCTGGCGCTTCTGCTCCACGAAGGGGCTGATATCCAGCACCGCGCTGATCTGGCTGGAGGGGTAGCCGACGAAGGGGAAGGGGACGCCATCCATCAGCACCGCGGCGCGCTGGCCGCTGTCGCTGCGGGCTTGCAGCGAATCCTCGTGCAGCACCCGGTGATAGAGCTTGCTGACCAGGTGCGGCTGGCAAGGCGCGCAGTCGGGGAAGCAGTCGGGATCGGCCGCCAGCTCATGGGCCGCGGTGGCCCAGCGATGCACCGCGAGGTGGTCGTAGTGGCCATAGATGCCCTCCGGCCCGAAGGTGATCATCACCTGGGGCCGCAGCTCGCGGATGATCCTGACCAGCTTGCCCACGGCCTGGCCCTGATGGACGATGGGAAGCTGGCCGTCCACGTAGTCGAGGAAGATGGGCGGGTGGATGCCGTAGTTGCGGCAGGCGCAACGCAGCTCCTGCTCGCGCACAGCCGGCAGATTGGCGGGGGTGGCCAGGCCGGGCCGGGCAATCTCCCCTGCCTCGCCGCGCGTGGCCGTCACCAGATAGACCTCGCAGCCCTCGGCAGCATATCTGGCCAGCGTGCCGCCCGTGCCGAAGGCTTCGTCGTCGGGGTGAGCAAAAACAGCTAAAAGAACAAAAGGTGTCAATTCAAATCTCTTTCGATCTCACGTAGCAGGTCTTGCAGTTCCTTGCGTGTTATGTCATCACGTTGTTTTGCTTGATCCGCCAAACGCTTCAAGAACCCAGAGGCTGCCAGAATGGCGTCTTCTGGCTCACCGTCGCGGTGGAGGAGATTCTCCATGATTGTTTCCATGACAGCAAATGACTCAACATCCACCAACACCGCCTTGGCTTCATGACCCTCATACAGAACTGGAAAGCGATCACGTATCCATAGTTGCTGATCGATCATTGTGCATACCTCTTACACGTTGCAACGCCGTGGCATTTCCTTTGCTGCATATTAGCACACTGAGTCAAGCTTGACAAACGTATCCGCTACCTCACGATAGCTCAGCCATCACCCCTTCCGCCGCGTGCAGCAGACGCGCGGCCCGCTCTGGCGTCACCCCCTTGACCTCGAAGAAACGCGCCAGCAGCTCGCGCGGGGCCATCTGCTCCACCGAGACCGCGCCCAGCCGCTGCCGCTCCGGCCGCTCCACATCTTTGTTGAAGCCAGCCACGAAATAGGCCGCGCGCTGCAAGGCGGCCAGCACCTCCCGCTCTTGCAGCAAGGTCTCCTGCTCGGCTCGCAGCCGCAGGGTGACCCGCACCACCGCGTCGGTCAGATCGCGTTGGGCGATGGCTGCCAGCACGGCCGGCGTGGGATCCCCCTCCTCGCCGCGTACGTCCACCGCGATGGTGACGAAGGGCCGCGCCGGCTGCCGGTAATGGGTGACGTACTGCCAATCGGCCTGGCCGCGCTGGACAGTCGCCACGACCCAGCCCTTGGGCTCCCGTTCCTCCCCGAAGTCGATGCGTTCGATGCTGCCGCTGTAGATCACCGGCGGGTGCGCGTCGCCGTTCAGGCTCTGATGCTTGTGGATGTGGCCCAGCGCCACGTAGTCCCAGGTGGAGTCGGCCAGCACGCTGCGCGCCACGGCCACATCACGGCCGATCATGATGCTGCGCTCGCTGCCGGTGCTGGCCTCCTGCACGGTGAAATGGCCGGTGAGCACGGCCGGGATGTCGGGACGCTCGCGCGCTTCCAGCGCCAGGGCGCGGATGTTCTCGGCCAGCGCCTGTTGCAGCATGGCGTCCACCTCGGCGATGGACTTGCCGCGGCTCTCCTCGTCGGCCAGCAGGTGACTCTTGAGCGGATAGGGCACGGTGGCCACCTGCAAGGGCTGGCCGCGGCGGCAGGTGATCTGCCACAGCTTCTCCCGATCCCCCAGGAAGGTGTTGGGCACCGCCAGAGTGCTGAAGATGCCGATGCTGGTGGCGCGCTGGGCCACGGCTGGCAGGTCATGGTTGCCCACCAGCATCATCACCGGGATGCCCGCGTCAGCCAGCCGCTTCATGCGCCGGGCGAACTCGCGCTGGAAGGTGGGGTTGGGGTCACGCGTCTTGTACGCGTCGCCGGCGAAGATCACCACGTCGATCTCATGGTCCAGCGCGTAGTCCACCGCGTCGCTCAGCCGGCGCAGGAAGTCCATCACCCGTTGGTTCAGCCCGGTCTTGGGATCGACGCGGCCATAGTTTTCCATGCCGATGTGGATGTCGGCGATGTGGAGGAGGCGGATTGCTTGCATGGTTGTTGGTTTTTCCAGAGTGTAACTGCTCAGCGTGGCATTAGAAACCGGGTTTTTGTCTCACAGACCAAGGTCATGGCGCCATGAAAGGCCGTTGCGCAGAC
>JACSRL010000739.1 GCA_014879765.1 Anaerolinea sp.
GTAGCGGGTTGAGGTAACGCGCGTCGCATGAGGGCAGCCGAATCCAGCGTATCGAGACCGGAGCGGGTCGGCACGAAGCGGCCAGCGAATGAATTCGCTGTCTGACAGCACGAAGCGGCCTCAGCCGCTGGGGAGGGTGGCCAGCGAGTTCTGTTCACTGTTTACTGTTCACTGTCTTCTGCCACTGCCGCCATGCGTGGCTCCAGGATGGCGGTGGTTGTGGCGTGCAGGGCCCAGGCCAGCCAGAAGTTGCGGCTGAGGAGGTAGAGCACGCTGGTGGCGCCCAGCAGCGCGGCGCGCAGCACCCGCCGCTCGGCCAGCCCTGGGGTGCGTAGGTCATGCCAGAGCCAGGCGCTGAGCGCGCCTTGCACGGCCAGCAGGCCGGCGGCCAGCCATGTCCCCCAGTAGACCGGCGCGGCCGCGGCCATGGACGCCAGCGCCTCGATGGTCGCGCTGCGGTAGAAGGCCCACTGCCATTGCAGCGCGCCGGCCTCCAACACCAGCAGCGTGGTGAGGGCGACGCCATGGCTGAAGGTTAGGTAGGGGGAGGAGGGGGGCGCCGGGTGGGCGCGGCGATAGCTGAGGCCGGCCGCCAGCAGCAGGGCCAGCGCGCCGGCCGCAAAGATCAGCCCGCGGCCCAGGGCCCAGCCCAGCTCGATCTGGCTCAGCCCCATGAGACGCGGCGAGAGCAGCCCCCGCAGCAGCGCGGCGTAGCCGGGCAGGATCAGCCAGAGCACCCGTGCCAGCCAAAGCAGCAGTTGCCCCGGCTGGCTGCGCAGCACGCGGCTCAGCCGGCCCTGTGGCCCGCTGCGACGCACGGCCAGCCACAGCCCATTGGCGGCCACGGCGTAGAAGAGGATGGAAGCCAGCACCCAGGGCAGCAACGGCGATGAGTTGATGAGGTTGGCGGGGGGCATGATGGCTGCGGCGAATTGGCGGCGCGGGCGGGCCGGGGTATAATCGGCAAGCAAAAACCGGCTTCCGAGGAAGCCGGTTCCAAAGAACTGGTGGGCGAGAAGGGACTCGAACCCCTGACTTCTGCGATGTGAACGCAGCGCTCTAACCGGCTGAGCTACTCGCCCTGACAACGACCGGAATTATAACACCAAAGGCTCGATCAGGCAAGTTCTATGCAGCGAAAAAAACGCTATGGTTTGGGTTATCTGTTGGTTCTGCTGGCCGCGGTGGCCGGTTTCTTCCTGCTGCGGGAGCGGACACGGACGGTGGAGCTGCCGCAGGTAGCCGTGCCCCAGGAGGCGCGGCAACTGGTGACTGAGCTGGACCTGCTGGGGCTGTTCACGCGGCTGATGCCGGCCATCACCCCCGCGCCCAGCCCGACCCCGCTGGTGGCGGCCGGCGTGTCGGGGACAGCCGTGGTCCAGGGGATCGAGCCCACGGCCGCGCCGGGCAGCCCGCCTGCGCCGCCGGCCGCCACGGCTGAGCCGGCGCCGCCGACGGCCGTGCCTGACACGGGCTATCCCTTTGTGCTGGCCGGGCCGGTGCGCAGCGGCAACGACGATTGCCCCGAGGCCTCGATCCGCGGCAGCGTGCGCGATGGGGCCGGCGCGCTGCTGGCTGGGGTGCGGCTGTGGCGCTACGACCAGTTCGGCAACGAGCAGGTGGTCGACAGCCGCGCGGACGAGGCCGAGCGAGGCCAGTACAGCTTTGCCATCGGCGACACGGCCAACAGCCACTATGTGCAGGTGATCGACGCCGGCGGCGCGATCATCAGCCCGGTGATCCAGATCGACCACCGCCAGGGCGAGGCGGCCGGCGCGCTGTGTCATTGGGTGGACTGGCAGCAGCGGTAAGGATGTGCAATGACTCCTCCTGATTCCATTCTTGCGCTGGTCGAGCGGTTCGAACGCAACCGCGCCCTACCCCAACGCCAGATCGAGGCCACCGATCGGCAGATCGACGCGCTGGTGTATGAGCTATATGCGCTGACGGATGAGGAGGTCAGGATCGTCGAAGAAGGCGGGCGAACGAGCTGACCGCGCCTCCCTTTGACATTTGGCTCCTCTTTTTGTGGTATGGATCTGACCTCGCAGGGACGCGCCAGATGAGGTGACCAGGTTGACCGAGAAAAAACCGAACAGCGACGCCAGGCTGATCATCATCTGCGGCCTGCCCGGCGCGGGGAAGACGACGCTGGCCAGGCAGCTCGAGGCGCGCCTGGGCGCCGGCCGTTTTTCCGCCGACGACTGGATGGCCGCGCTGGCTATCGACCTGTACGACGAGGAGAGCCGGGCGCGGATCGAGGCGCTGCAATGGGCGTTGGCCCAGGATCTGCTCAAACGCGGCCTCAAGGTCATCATCGAGTGGGGCACCTGGGGCCGATCCGAGCGCGACGCGCTGCGCGAGGGCGCGCGCCGGCTGGGCGCGGTCGTCGAGCTGCATTACCTGTCTGCGCCCCTTGAGGTTCTTGTCCAGCGCGTTCAGCGCCGCGGGATGGAGAGTCCACCGATCACCCGCGAGGATATGATGCGCTGGGCGGGGATGATTGAGATCCCGACGGAGGAGGAGCTGGCGTTGTTTGACCCTGCCAGCGACGTTTGCGATTGATGAATCTTGGGGGTATATTGCGGCAATAGAGCGAAGCTCGTCCGGCATAGAGCGAAGCGCGTCCATGTGCGATCACGCCGGGGGATGAAATCCCCCGGCTACATAACAGCGCCCGTTGAAACGGGCTGGCGTGTGTCAAGCACGTTTTAGCCCCGTTGACGGGGCGCCGCTATGTAGCCGGGGGACTTCATCCCCCGGCGGGTCCACATATGGGACGACCGGCGTGTGTCAAGCACGTTTT